>JBCCEO010000072.1:0-17383 GCA_039030255.1 Planctomycetota bacterium
ATTATTTTCTTTTGCCCAGTGATACTGGGCAAAATGGCCAAAAATGTGCAAGAATTAGCATTTTGCCCAGTGCCACCGGTCAAAATGGACCAAAATGGCTTCTGGAGTGTATTTTGACTGGTACACTGGGCAAAATGCAAAAAACCGCCGTATTTAAGGGTGCGTTTTGGCTTGCGGATGCCCACCAAGATGCCCGACCCAATCATTCAGATCATCGATGGCGATAAAGAGAATGTTGGGCTTTAACGGCTGATCCTCTGTCAAGCCGAATGGCTGACTTAGCAGCAGAAAAAGAAGCGCATAGGCAATACAGTATTTTGATCGAGGCATTGGCAGAGCCCGATGTCAATCTAGGTTCTTTTCAATCTGCTCTTCGCTCACCGAAGACGATGGACATCCGTTTTCCGGCACATCCACATTTGCGGTCCAGAGGATTGCGTTTAGGACTACTTTGCGGAAGTTCTCATTCTGCCAACTGATGTGATTGTGCGCTCCTGTGAAGCCAAAGCCTCGACCGCCCTCAGGCCTTTCGTAGGCCCAGGCAACGTGTTGTTTCTCACCCGCGGCGACTGCCTTGCGAACCGAGGGATTGCCGCTGCGAGGTCCATCGGAGCGACGCAATGACTCTGGTGGGGGCAAGTCGGAAAGGATAGGAGTTACACCCTTCATTTTAGGCACAAATCGCATGTGATAGTACCATTCGTCATTGACGGAGAAGGGTTTCACGCCGTTGGCAATAGGGTGATCAGGAAACTCTTTGAAGTTCCCTGTCCAGTGTGGATTCACGGACCAATCAAGGTCGCAAAAGCCGCCCATCCATTCGAGGAATTTCTCGCCCGGTTTTCCTTTCTCGGCTTCGGTTGCCCAGTGGATCATGACGACTCCGACACCTTTTTTCATCAGAGCGTCGAATTCATCCAAATGTGGTTTGACGACGTGTCCAGCATGGCCAGTGCAAAAGATGACTACCGTGGAAGCGTCCTCGAAAATCGAGGTGTCTTCCGGATAACCATAGTGTGGAACTAAGACCGCGTTGACTTCGAGCCCTGATCGGTTGAGGGATTCGGCCAAGATCATGTTGCCCGCACGGTGCTCGTGGTGCATTCGGCCGTGACTCGGCTTACCCGAAATGAACACGATCTTTGCCTTCTCATCGGCTTGGCTTTGGCCGGACAAAAACAGGACGCAAAACAACGTTAGGAGCATTCTTCGCATGGTTGGATTCCGCAGGTCGAAGGGAGAAGAGTGTGGACGGAGTTAGGCGTATTCTAGCCGAAAAGAAGGGCTCACGTGAAACTAGCTAAAACGTTTTGGAGCGCTCTAGAAATGGAGAGATTTAGGCTTCTTCGGTCAAGACGCAAAAGGGCCTCGCATTTACGAGGCCCTTATGTGAGTTTTCAATCTGAATCCGCGGGCAGACGTTAGTCCTTAAACAGTTCTCGCTTGAACTTGATAGTGCCAAGGTCGTTTTCGCCAGGCGTGAGCTCAACTTCGATCTGGCCTCGCCGCCATTTTTCTTCTTCGCCGTTCAGTTCACCCTTGTCTAGTGATTTTACGGAGTGCTCATGCCAAATCTTGAAAGTGACTTCACCGACCGGTAGATCCTTAATTTCGAGGACACCTTTTTCGTCACTAATTCCGACATAAGGGTGATCGGTAACGATGATGTAGCTCCTCATGTGCGGGTGAATATTGCACTCGATCGGAATCGGTGCTGGTTCTGCGACTTTGGCCTTGTCCATATCTTTTTTATTGTTGGCGGGCACCAACATATTGACGCCATCATTGTTGAAGAACTGGAAGTTGGCGTTGTGACCTGCGGCATCGCTGTTCTTGACTGTCAGGACTTGGCCTGCACGCAGCTTGAAAACATGAGGCACGAACACGCAGCCTTTGTTGTCCAAAACGGGCTTTTCCTCAGGAACTGGAAACTCGGGCAAATCGATGTCGGTACTGCGAGTATCAAGGTACATCGCAATGTATTTTATCTCGCCACCTTTGCCAACAATCAGCTCCTCTTTGAGGATTTCCAGTTGGGTGCAGATAGGGTCCTTATTATTGCCATCCACTTCGGTAGGCTTGGGTGCTTTGCCGTCTAGCACGAATTTGACCTTGAGAGATGCTTTCTCTTGGGTCGCTGGCGTTGTGACAAAGTGACCTTGAGGGACCGATTCTTCGGTTTCGACGGTAGCAGGTTCCTTAGCCGTTTCGATTACTGCGAAGGTCGAAGGGGCCTCAGCCGTAGTTTTAGGCTGGCTACAGCCAAGCAGTCCGATGCCTACGAGACCTAGAATGGGAAGCAACAAGTGCAACGTTTTCTTCATGTTTTTCTCCAAAGGATGTGTGTTTACATCCAAAATCGTGTTATCTGCCAATGCTTGATCGGAGGGATTTAGGCGGGGGAGTGAGGGGTGGGTTCAGCGTGTTGCCGCTGCGAGCGCTCATTATAGTCCAACTCTCCGCATCCGAAAAACGCACTCTTTTACTTAGTTATCAGGCCTTGTCCTTTGCCTTCCAATGCCTGGGTAGCAGAAGGTGTGGCGGCAATTGTAACCGGGACCGCCTTAAATGCTGGAGTCTTAGACTGTGGATCTAGCGTCCGAGGCACGAGTACATTTGCTTCCGGAAAATACATCAAAACATTGCCAGGGCGGATGTCTTCGTAGGCACGCGCAAGGACTTGAAGACTACCAACTGCGCTCTGGACACTTACCAGACAGTCGCGTGTTAGTCCCAATGCGTCGATATCCTCAGGGTGCATTAGGACCAAGTCTCGGCGCTCTTGGCCTCGGTAGAGATCTTCTTCTTCGTAAACGACCGTATTGAATTGACCTTCGCTGCGAACGGTCATCAACCGGAACTCGTTTTCTTGTCCGACAAGTTCTGGTAGGTCGTACTGATGCAGTTTGGCCTTTCCGTCTTCCGTGGCAAACTTGGGTTGATGAAAGGTGCGACCGTCGATCTGGAACTCTTCTTTCGAGTGATGGATATTCTCGATCTTGGCGTAACCGGGAACGACGCTACCGATCCAATGTCGAATGCGGTCCGCTTCCCGCATGTCGTCCCAGTTCACTTCTTGTTGGTCGCCGACAAGGTCAGAACCCAAGTCTGCGATGACTTGGATTTCCGAACGAGGGCCTGGAAGTCTTGCGGAACCACCATCGCTCAGACGCACAAAGTTAAACATCGACTCTTGGGTTGTTGGCTGCGGTTCTTCGTCCCTGGCCATGACTGGCAAAATTATTGTTTGGTCGGCCAAAGCGTGAACATGTCCGGTGTTGAGCGTAGTACTCAGTGTGACCAGCAACTCCAGTTTCGACAAAGCATTCTTTGCGTATTCTGCGTCGGGATTGGAACCATAGAGATTCCCACCTAAGCACATCGCTGCTTTGATACGACCTTCGGCGGCGGCTTCCATGCAGGCCATGGTGTCCAAGCCAGGAGAAGTTGGCAGATTCACTCCGAATTGATTTTGCAAGTTATCAAAGATCTGCTCTTTCAATTTTGGCGTGACGCCGATGGACCCCATGCCTTGAACATTACTGTGCCCTCGAATTGGCATCATTCCGGCACCGGGTTTCCCAACCATGCCTCGCAATAACGCAAGGTTGACGATTGCACGAACATTTTCAACGCCGTGCACATGATGAGTGATGCCCATGGTCCAGCCGAAAACTGTTTTTTCGGATTGCCCGTAGAGTTCGGCAATCTCGCGAATCTCTTTCTCATCAATTCCGCTCTTCTGCTCAATCTCAGACCAGCTCAGGTTGATAACCCAGTCAATATAGTCGTCCAGTCCGTTGCAGTGAGATTCTAGAAAACTGTCGGCAGTTGTTTCCTGCTCTACGACGGCTTTGGCAAGACCAGATAGAAGAGCGAGATCGCCGCCAATATGGGGCTGCACAAAATGAGTCGCGATTTCTGAACTGAAAAGCATGCTTCGCCAGTCGCTGGGAATTCGGAAGCGACGCAAGCCCAACTCGCGCACGGGGTTGATCATGATCACTTTGCCACCCCGCCGACGAAGATGGTTCAGCGAAGTCAGGAGACGAGGGTGATTGCTGGCCGGATTGCCGCCAATGATAATCGCGCAGTCGGAATGATCGATGTCTTCCAGGGTTACGGTTGCCGTGCCGGTTCCCAGAGATTGGTTCAGTCCTACTCCGCTGGCTTGGTGACAGTAGTAGCTACAGTTGTTGACGTTGTTTGTGCCATACAGCCTTGCAAGTAGTTGCAGTGTGAATCCGGCTTCGTTGCTACTGCGGCCGCTGAAATACCAAAAAGTTGCATCCGGTTCGAGCCGTTTGAGATTCTCGGCTATTCGCCGATGGGCGTCCTGCCAAGTTATGGCGCGAAAGTGACTCGAATCCTTTTCGTAGAGAACCGGTTGAATCAACCGACCAGCGATCTCGAGCTCGCGAGGGCTCCAGCTTTGTAGTACTTTTACCGAGTTCTTTCTCCAAAACTCCTCGGTTATCGCAGGCTGCATATCCGAGACCATCGCTTGGATAGACTTCTTGCAAACTTCGGGAAAGGATCCTGTCTCGTTGACCATTCCTCCGGCCTGGCCACCCATTCCTAAAGCGCAGGTTTTGCAGGCATTTTTGCTACGCAGGGCTTTCCAAAGTTTGAGGGCACCGCCAGCCTGCCTAGCTTTGGCGAGCGTGTAGCGAATTGCGGCCCAACCGCCACCATTGCTGACCTTACGCATCCATAAATCTCTTGCTGATAGGTAACCGTAAAGTCAAGACGAGGGGGAGTGCTGCTTCGAGGATTTGAAGCCCGATCGAAAACTTTCGAGCGGTTTTAGGCGAGGCTGCCGAGAGAGTTGGAAGGTGTGGAAGAGTGAAGACTGCGATGAACTCATGGTACGAGTTTACTTGAGTTCGCGAAAGAATGCTGGGAGCGGAAAGCGAGACTTCCGAATTCGCCCAGAATGCCTACAATCCTGCTGGAACGCAAAGACTAATAAGTTGGCTCTCTATAGCAACTGCTTGAGGAACAAGAATCGATGAAAGTACTGGTTGTTGGCAATGGCGGTCGAGAACACGCTCTGGCATGGAAGATTAGTCAGAGTTCTCGAGTGAACGACGTTTTTGTCGCTCCCGGAAATGCGGGAACGGCCAGAGATGCCATCAACGTCGACATCGCATCCAATGACATTCAAGGTTTGATCGATTTTGCGAAGAAGGAAAGCATCGGTTTAACCGTCGTAGGACCAGAGGCTCCCTTGTCCATCGGAATTGTCGACGCTTTCGAATCTGAAAACCTTCGTGTGTTTGGACCGACGCAGCAAGCGGCGCAGTTGGAGAGCAGCAAAGCCTTTTGCAAGAACCTGTTGCGGCAGGCGGATGTGCCCACCGCGGACTTTCAGGTCTTTCGTGATCCCGACGATGCGATGCGATTCATCAAAGGCCGCTACCCGGGCGAAAAAGATCGCTGCCCGGTTGTCGTCAAAGCAGATGGATTGGCGGCAGGGAAGGGCGTTATTGTATGTAAAAAACGTATCGATGCACTTGAGGCGATTGATCGCATTTCCAGACGCAAAGAGTTTGGGTCCGCTGGTGCTCAGATGATCATTGAAGAGCGACTCGAGGGACACGAAGCCAGTGTACTTGCGATAACAGATGGAAAAACGATTCTACCCCTTCCGCCAGCGCAAGATCATAAGCCAGCTTTTGACGGTGATACGGGTCCGAACACGGGTGGCATGGGGGCCTATTGTCCAACTCCCATGGTGGACGATGCGTTGATGGCATGGATCGAAGAGCATGTGCTTGTGCCAAGCGTGCATACTATGAAACGCAATCGCAAGCCTTTTAGAGGAGTTTTATATGCTGGGCTTATGCTGACTCCGCAGGCTGGGCCCAAGGTGCTCGAATACAACTGCCGCTTTGGAGACCCTGAATGCCAACCGCTGCTGATGCGCCTTAAGAGCGATTTGGTGGATATTCTCGATGCCGTCGTGGACCAATCTCTGGATCAAATTGAGACGCCCGTTTGGGATGATCGACCTGCGATTTGTGTGGTTATGGCCAGCAAGGGATACCCAGGGGATTACGAAAAAGGCGAAGTGATTTCTGGAATTGATGACGCGGACGAGTTGGCGGATGTCAAAGTGTTTCACGCGGGCACATCGTTGGATGGTGACGAAGTAAAAACAGCTGGCGGTCGAGTTTTGGGCGTAACCGCACTGGGCGACAATATCGCAAAGGCCAAGTTGAACGCGTACACTGCCGTACAGAAAGTCCGCTGGGCAGGATCTTGGTGTCGCAAAGATATCAGTGACAAGGCCATGCGATATTTGGAAGAGCAAGCGACGGAATTCTAAAGTGATGCCTGTGGATAAGACCGCCAAAAAAGTGATTCAGCTTGCAAAAGAGCTAAGTCAAAATGTAAGCGAGATTGACTTTAGCGAAGCGGCACCGTGGGTCTACAATCCGCTCGAGTACGCTTGGCAGGCACACAAGCAATATCTTTCGCGCTACGCCCGTTCCAGCTGCCGAGTTCTGATGCTTGGTATGAACCCTGGCCCTTGGGGAATGGCTCAGTGCGGTGTCCCTTTCGGGGAAATCGAAGCCGTAAAGAGTTATCTCGGAATTGAGGCATCGGTATCAAAGCCCGATCCAGAGCATCCAAAGCGGCCGATCGAAGGATTGGATTGTTCGCGGAGCGAGGTGTCTGGCCGTCGCTTGTGGGGCCTGATGCAGGAAAAATATCCTGATCCAGACAGGTTCTTTGACGAACACTTTGTTGCCAACTACTGTCCACTTGTTTTCATGGAAGAGTCAGCCCGAAATCTGACCCCAGATAAACTGCCCGCAAGCGTACGGCAGCCGCTGGAAGAAAAATGCGATGAGCACTTGGGCAAGTTGATTCAAGCTTTGCAGCCTGAGTATTTGGTAGGAGTTGGTGCCTTTGCAGAGAGTTGCGGGAAACGCGTCCTGGATCAAGTTGGACTTGAAGATATCCAGGTAGGAAGGATTCTTCATCCGAGTCCAGCGTCTCCGGCGGCAAACAAAGATTGGTCGGGGACAGCCGGAAAGCAAATGCGCGAAATGGGACTCTGGTAGCTTTCCGCAAAACTGAAATCAATTTAGTTGAAATGCGATGCAACGAGTAGTTTTAGCAATGAGCGGCGGAGTGGACAGTTCCGCCTCAGCACATTTGTTGCTAGAGCAAGGCTACGACGTCGTAGGTGTGTTTATGCGGCATGGTGAAGAGTCCGCAGAAGCTTGCAGCTTGGAAGATGGATCTAGTAATCCTTTACTTCCAATCCTAGAGGGGCGTTCGGATCACAAGCAGGGTTGTTGTAGCGCCTCGGATGCCATGGATGCACGTCGCGTTTCCGATCGTCTGGGTATTCCATTCTATGCCCTCGATCTGCAATCGGATTTCTCCCGCATCGTCAACTACTTTGTGGATGAATACACAAAAGGTCGTACGCCTAACCCTTGCGTCCAATGCAACAACTGGCTCAAGTTCGGTAGATTGTTTGATTATGCGGATAGTGTAGACGCGGAATTTGTTGCGACGGGGCACTACGCCAGGCTTGAGGACCGCCCGGAAGGGCCGGCCCTATTGCGCGGTGTGGACGGCGGCAAGGACCAGTCCTATGTCTTGGCTGGGATCGATCGCAAGTTTCTTCGACGCATGCTTTTGCCTGTCGGCGGTTTTCTCAAACCCGAAATTCGTGAGCTGGCGGCAAAAGCGGGTTTGCGTGTTGCGGACAAGCGAGATAGCCAAGAAATCTGCTTTGTCACCAGCGGCAAACATGCGGACTTTGTGCGTGCTCGATCCAGCGGCAATACGGCTGGGAATTTCGTCAATTTGGAAGGCGAAGTACTTGGACAGCACCCAGGAATCGAGCAGTTTACAATCGGCCAACGCAAGGGTCTGGGAATCGCACTTGGTGAACCCGCTTTTGTGTTGCGGATTGATCCAGAAAACTTCGACGTCGTCCTCGGACCAAGAGAGGCACTTGATCGACAAGTTTTGCACGCCACCGAAGTGAACTGGCTGCTGGATCCTCCCGTTGGTCCGTTTTCGGCGATGGCTCAGATCCGCTACAACAGTTCGGCTCGTCCGGCCAGGGTCGAAATGCTCGAAAACCGTCGAATTCGTGTTGAATTTGCTGATGAGGCGGGTGCCGTCGCTCCAGGGCAGCTATGTGTGATTTACGACGATGATCGCGTCCTCGGGGGCGGCTGGATAGAATAGCGTGGCGGATTTGGCCGCATTCCGACCGGCTGTCAGGTTACAAGCCCTGGTATCCCCCTCTCACTTCTTGGAAAGCGCCACAAGAAAGACTATGATGCTTAGTCTGCAAACTCGTCAAGTTTCGCAATATCATACTTTGATCGCCTCCTGCCCAGCCACGGTCGCTTATCCCCGAATATCCATGGCCGCGGTGGAAGCAGTAAGCCTAATCCTGAGTAACCACAATGAGCCTATTTTCGCAATTGCTTAACCAACCACTTTTGCTGGGTGCTATCGATTTTTGGACCATCCTTTGGTGGTGTGCGATTGGCTTCTTCGCTCTGTTTGTGCTTTTTTTCATCGTGGCGTTTTTCGCCTTCGGTTCGCTCTGGGTACAAGCCTACTTTGCCAGTGCACGTGTTTCGATGTTTAGCCTTGTAGGGATGTATTTTCGGCAGGTGAAAGCTCCGATGATTGTTCATGCAAAGATTATGGCCGCTCAGGCTGGGCTCGACATCCGATCCGCCAATGCTATTCAAACTCAGCGTTTGGAAGCTCACTATCTAGCGGGCGGTAATGTGATGAATGTGATCCAAGCTATCATCGCTGCTCAACGTGCCGGAATCGATTTGGATTTCGATCAAGCGGCTGCCATCGACCTTGCGGGCCGAGATGTTCAAGACGCTGTTCGAACGAGCGTTCATCCGAAGGTCATCGATTGTCCTGATCCGAGACGCAGTGGCAAAGCTACTCTCTCCGCTATCGCTCAAGACGGTGTAGAGCTGCGAGTGCGAACACGGGTGACCGTTCGCACCAACCTCGAACAGTTGATTGGCGGTGCAACGGAAGAAACGATTATCGCGCGAGTCGGTGAGAGTATCATCAGCTCTATTGGGTCCAGTGACACACACCAAATAGTCCTGGAAAACCCTGATCTGATCTCGCGCGCCGTTCTCGCACGCGGCTTGGATGCTCAAACTGCATTCCAGATCGTTTCGATCGACATCGCGGATATCGATGTTGGTGACAATATTGGTGCTCGATTGAAAGCTGACCAAGCTGAGGCAGATGTTCGTGTTGCCCGGGCTCTGGCAGAGCAGCGCCGAGCCGAAGCGATTGCGACGGAGCAAGAAAACCGTGCCAGTGTCAGTGAAAACCAAGCCCACTTGGTGCTGGCTGAAGCAGAAGTACCTCGGGCCATGGCTCTTGCCTTTAGAGAAGGCAACCTAGGTCTAGCCGATAACGGTCAATAACTGCCGTTTAATACGTCGGTTTGCATCGCCTTGCCAACAAGTTTTCGCTCTCTTCAAACTAGGGCCTGATGCGCCGCAGCCAACGTGTTGAATTCGAAGGTGGTAGCGGATTTCCGCAGGCAGGCATTGTCGATTTACCCGACGATCCGCCCAAAGCAGTCGTGTTGTTAACGCATTGCTTTACCTGCAACAAGGATCTCAAAGCCATCGTACGCATCTCGCGCGCGTTGGCTCAGCTTGGATTCGCTGTCTTGCGTTTTGACCTGACAGGACTCGGCGGAAGTCGCGGTGATTTCTCACAAACCAACTTCAGTACCAATCAAGCGGATCTGCGAGCTGCGGCTGAATTTGCGAGCCGTGAAATTGCTCCGCCTTCCTTCTTGATCGGGCATAGTTTTGGTGCCGCATGCAGTCTTTCGCTACTGCAGTCCATTGATTCGGTGCTCGGTGCCATTTCTATAGCTGGACCTAGCGATACTTGCCACTTGGCCGATCTGCTCCAACGAATGGATCCGAAAATTGCATCGGAGGGGATTGGTGGAGTCACGATTGGTGGCGTCGATTATGTGATCCGCAAGCAAATGCTGGATGACTTTCGAAGCCATGATCTGCCCGCCATCTTGCGCAGGACAAGCAAGCCGACTCTTCTGTTTCACAGTCCCGAAGATGAAACCTTGGGCTATGAAAACATGTTGCGTCTGTTCGGCTTCCTGACCAACCGCAACGAGGGCGATGCCGAAGCATCGATGGCTAGCATGGTAACGATCCCCGGTGCGGATCATCTTTTCGTGAAGGACGATGCGGATCTGGAGTTTGTAGCGAATACTATCGCCGTCTGGTGCGAGAGAATTCTACTTCTGAACTAGCACTAGTCAGTCGCTAAGGAATCGCCTTGCGCTCGCACTCGAGTCGGCCTTGCAAAGCTTGCAAGTAGATCAAACTGAGATCTGGGGCTTGGCTGGTTTCGAATCCTAAAATACGTTTTGCGGCTTTGGCGGATTTGCTTGAGCCCTTGAAGGTCTGCAAATAGGCGATAGCCTCCACGTCACGAAGTGGTACTTGGGTCAATTCCAGTAGCTCGTAGGTTTGATCCAAGAGTCCACCCAAGGCAGCCGGTCGATCATTAGGATGCGAGCGGAACATCGCGAAAAGCGCTTGCTGCACTTGAAAGGAATGCAGTTCCGAGCTGGCGGCGATTTCAGGCAGAGTCTTCACCAGTCGAGTCGCATAGCGCAAGTTCAAACCGATCAAGCGTCCGATCCGATTTGCATCCCAACGACCATCCAGAATTGCTTCAATGGACAAGTCCACGGCCATCGTTCTTTGGGCGGCCCAATCGGCGCACAAGGAAACGACCAATGCGTTCGAGGAGCATTCCATCAGGGGCGCGCTGGAATCGAACAGTGGTTCCAGCTCCATATCGCAAAAGCCCGTCTTCAAGAAATAGGATTCACGATTGAGCGGCCAGCAAGATTCCAGGAATGCCACCATTTCTGAGTCTGGTGGTCGTAAGTAAACGCCTGAATCTGTTTTCGGACCGTCTTCATGGGCAAGCACCGTGGGCATCAGCAGTTCTTCATCCGACAGCTTCGGTTTCTGTTGCCAATGTTGGTGGTCGAACTGTGGCTTGGGTGAATCTTCGGCGTAAGCTTCTAGTTCAATTGTTTCATTCTTCTTGCGTATCGCTTCCGGATCACGCAGATCACGGAAGTAGTAAATGGCCGCGCGGCCTGCATCGACGCCAAGCCCTGGAAACTTTTTTTCGACCGCAAGATCATCGTCGAAGGGTGCCCGAGTTCGGGCGGCAGCGACCCAGAGATGTGCACTTTTTCCAATCTTTTCCTTGCCGCCACAAGCGTAGCGCAGAGCCGCAGCATACTCTCCTTTCAGACTTGCCGCGGCCGTCAAAGCTCGTTTTCGATTCTCGGGTGCAAGACGAAGAATTGCTAGGACTTGCTCCTCTGGCAAAACTGTTTCATTTTTTAATTTCTTCAGTCGCTTTACCAGCACCACAGGATCCAGCCAGCAACCTCGATGGGTCGGAAGGGCAAGCATTGACATGGATTTCCCGTCCAGCAACTCACAGAAAAGCTTGTGCAACCGATTGGTTAAGAGGAGACCCCAGCTCGAAGGACGGGAACCATGCGTCTTGCGAAATTGCTCGATTTCTTTGCAGTGTTTTTCATTGCCAGCCCAAGCCAAAATGCAGGGCACAATATCGTTGTGGATGCCAAATGTACCAAAAGGGAAAAACGACCTCCCAAGCCGCTCCACGATCTTGGCCGCCCGCTTGATCACAGGATCGATCAGTTGCTGGGTTTCTTTATCTTCGCGATCGATTGTGGTACGTGTGATGAAATCTAGAACTAATTCTGCTTCTTCAACACGATTTCCATTCTCAAGAACTTGGGCTGCCAGCTCTACCCATTGCTCCAAACTGGCGATAGATGCGAGCGCTTCTTTGTCCCAGAGACGCTGTAAATCAGCTCCGTTGAAGTTGCAAGCCGGAAGTTCGTGACTCTTGCCTTCAATCGCCTTCACCAACTCCGGCAATGCAATAAGCTTCCCAAGCTTGCGCGGAAATCTCTTTGCCTCTTTCAGGAGTCCACTCAATTTGGAAGCGGTTTCTTTGTTGGTCTCTGCGTGTTGCCCTTCTGGACTATCGGAACGAGCATTTCCGCCGGAGTTCTCGCGCAGCCAAGCCTTAATCGTTTTTGCCACCGATGGAGCGGTGGCTGGCAGTAGACGATGAATCTCATCCAATAGTAAGGGCGATGCAACGATATGCTTCTGGATAAACTTCCAGGTTTCCGTTTGGATCTCGGGTTTTTCGTGAATCAATCCCTCGCAAGTAGCCAGAATCGCGGGCTCAAGGCATTCTGGCTTGCGCTTAATCATGGCGGCAAGCCAGGTTTGGGCCGCTTTGATCATCGACTTTGTTTTGCAACCCAAGATCGGCCTTAGGGCCTCGGCAAGAATAGCTTCGTCTTGCGTCTTGGCTTTATCGACGCGTTGCAGTTGCTCAAAGCCCCATTTGGCCACGTTGGGCAGCTCCGAATCCAATAGTCCCACGTACGAATCAAAGAGTGCGACTCGTTCCGTCGTGGATGGCTTCAGTGCATCGTGCAACTTGAAGAAAATTTCGACTTGCGAGCGATTGAATCCCATGCGCGTTGCACTAAAGCAACGATCGAAAACTTTCTGACGCTCCATTTTTTTGAGTTTGGAAAGGTGGACAATTGCAGCTACCCAATCGGGATCCAAGTAACCCTTCATGCTTTCATTGTGCATAACCCCCGGGACTTCGAAGACTCGCCAGATATCCTCTTCGAGAACATCGAATTGTTCTTCGAGTGTTTTTTTCAAGGGGAAGTCCTTGAGTCGACCACCAACGAATCGGTAGTTGACGCGGTCGATCATTAAACGAATGAATCCGTCCCCTGAAGGCTTGTTACAAATCCCTTCGACGACCAATTGGATAACTTCCGGGAAATTATTCGATCGCAATTGATCGCAGCAGGTTTGTGCCCACTTGTCGATCCACTCAGGTTCTCGATCGGCAAGAATTTCGTAAACGAGATCGCCTTCGATATGCGTTTGCCAACCCTTGTCGGCCTGTTTGAAGGTACTGCAACAGTAGAGTGCGACTGTGATTCCCTCAAGTTGGTCGCTGAGCTCCCAAGTGCCGCGCAAGCGCTTCCGCTCGTCTTTCTGAGCTTGGATGCATACTCCGGCTACTGCTTTTCGGTCCGCTCGCTCGCGCCTTTGAAAAACGCGGCAATCTTCTTGGCGGTATTTTTCTGGCTCAGTAGTTTTTTTAACTTTTCGGCATCGAGTGCCATACCGTTTTTCCTATGCTGAAACAGAACTTAGGTTAGGGTTCGGCGGGATCACTGAATTGATTGATGTACATTTGCACCGCAAGAATGTGTTTGCAAGGTCCCCTCAAGTTTTGATGCTTGGCGAACCAGGGACAAGTGCACTTGGTCATATCGTCGGCGCAGTGGACGAGATGAGTCGTATCGGTGCTTTTGACTTCAAAATCGTTCGAGCTATTGGCCTTGGGCTGAACCCAATTCTTTTCAAGCAGCTTTTGAGCACCTTGCAGTCGCGGCTGAAGCTTCGCAACCATTTCAAGGTCAAAGGGGAGTTCACGGTGGAAGTAATGACCGGCCGAGATATCGAAGCCAACTTTGCCTTGGCTTGAAAGATTGGCCAATCCAGCAAGCAAGTCGTTCGCGCTGAGTTTTGACTTGGTGGTACTAGGGTCCACGACGGACTGCCATTTCAACAGAGCACGCGCAGCGTCACGCGTGTTCTTTGGTAGCTCGACGGCCATTGCTTCAAGCCCTTGTCCTTCTCCAGAGAAGCCGCGCCAAACGTCATGCGTCATAATCAAGGAAATACGCAGTTTGCCGCAGTCGAGCTCCCAGCCGCTGGCTTCGATATCCGAGCTACCATAAACACGCAAAGACTGGGCGAAGCGAACGAGATCTTCCAAGGCGCGTAGGCGATGCAGTCCACCTGCCTCAACTGCATTATCGGTGTTGCGCTGGCTGATTCGTAGCGATACTCCTGCTTTTTGCACGTGCCATCGCGAACGTTTGTCAGGAGTTCTTGGCAAGGACCGAAGAAAGCGAGCAGCGTGAGCGGCTTGAATCTCGTGCTGACATTGCAGTTTTTCTCCGTAGCTGGTCACTGCAGCCAAGCCCTTCAGCCAGCGGAGCGGGAGTTGAACTTTCTTTTCGTGCACTTGATCGTTCAAATTCTCCAGGACAAACTCATCCGCACCGACAGCTACGGATAGTTTGTCTGATGCTCGGACTTTTCCTAACGCTGCGACCATACCTGGATTGAAGTCGACGTTCGTGGTTCCACATCCAAGCGTTTGACCGCGGATCGATTCCGGCGGCAAATCGACTCGGGCATAAACGCTGCAGCAGCCCGAAAAAACCTCGAAGCGTAAGAAGTCTTCATGAGCGGTGATGATTGGGTCCGCCAAGGCGCGAAGGGTGACACTTAAGTGATCGTGGAATTTCGCTCGGACAAAATGCACCAAGGTCTGCAGCAGCTTGGCGACAACGAAGGGTTCCAGCAACTCGCCCTGGAAGAAATAAGGATTTACGTCCTGTTCGGTAAACGTCGCTAGCTGCAGTCCGTTCGTAGGCGAGTTGGCGCTCGCTCGCGAATCAGAAGCTTTTCCAATTTGCGATTGAAATGGGTAGAGATACGAATACGCAATCGCCGGTCCGGACATGCTAGTTTGTTGTTTGTGGATGTCGTTGTCAGGTCAACTGCACCACATTCTAGCCGCCAAATCGTCAACGTTGCGCGAGGAGAACCATTTTGTCGCTTCGGGTTAGGTAGAATCCTAATGGACGGAGCGGCGTTCCTCGTCAGCTCGGAAGCCGAGGTTGCCATAGCGGTGATAATCGATGCAAAGGCTTTGTTCGCGGACGTACCAAAGGAGTTCAATACGACCGTCGAAGCAAACCGGTCGATCCGCGACATAGACGAATTTTTCGTCCGCCGCTTGTCGTACCGCTAGCGGCACTGGTTCATATCCCGCGTAGCGAATGCGATCAACCTGATCGTTTTTGATTTCTGCAACGAGCTCTTCGTCGGATTCCTCGACGAACTCAATATCACCAGCCCATTCATGAGTCAGAGTCTCAAGTGCGACAAGCTCCTCCGAAAGAACTCCGGTTTGTCTGCTGATCGTGGCGCGACCGCCGACTGCGATCACAGCTGCACAGCGAGCCAGAATACTAAGCCAGCTATCGGCGGCAGTGACTCGGATGCGCACATGGGTCATAGGTTGGTAGCGACGAATATTGTCTTGGCCTACCAATTTCAGACTGTCATGCGACTGGCGGATCTCCTCGTTGGCAAAGCGATCGTAACTTGAGATCGCATCTTGAAGCCGTTGCCAACCGTCCTGCTCGAGCAAGTTGCGGACTTGTTGAGCTGCCTCGGACCTTGTGGTTGCAAGTTGTTGCCAAAAGGCCGAGAGCGACGGAATCTCTGGAGCGATTGGCTTTTCACTCTCCACCGTCTTTGTGTCGAGTTCGGCAAAGTCCATCAGCGGTACAACGTAATTGGGGCCACCGGCTTTGATGCCAGGACCAAAAGCACTTTTGCCCATGCCGCCAAAGGGCTGACGCAAGACTATCGCACCGGTCGTAGGGCGATTGATGTACAAGTTGCCCGCTTGTAGACGCTCCGACCAAATCTCTTGTTCTCGGTCATCCAGGCTTTCAAATCCACTGGTGAGTCCGAAACCGGTCTGATGGACTAAATCGATTGCCTCTGGCAAATGCTTGTAAGGAATGACTCCAAGCACTGGACCGAACAACTCGGTCAAGTGTGTGAAGCTACCAGGGCTGACCGACCATTTCAGTCCAGGAGAATAGAGGCAGGGGTTGTCTTCTAAATCTCGCGGCATCACGGCCCATGATTCGCCGGGCTCGAGTTCTTTGAGTCCTCGGGCGAGTGCTCCGGTTGGTGGCCGAACAATTGGACCCATCTTGGTTTTCAAATCCCAGGCTGAGCCAACTTTGAGGCTTTCGATTGCGTCGACCAATGCGGCTTTGAAGTCTGCATCATCATAAACTTCTTGCTCCAAGATCAGCAGGCTTGTTGCACTGCATTTCTGCCCCGCATGCGAGAAGGCCGAGTGCAAGACGTTCTTAATCGTCAGGTCACGATCGCTCAAGCTGCTTACGATCGTTGCGTTCTTGCCACCAGTCTCGGCTAATAGATGCAAGTCAGGACGGGATTGCAAGATTCGCTGCGCTGTCTCCGTTCCACCGGTCAGGATTGTCGTCTTGATGTCAGGATGCGAAAGCAGATGCTTCCCCGCTGCCGATCCGCTGCATGCAACGAATTGCAATGCCTCGCGCGAAATTCCGGCATCCCAGAAGCATTCGCACAGGATTCGAGCGGGCAAGGTGGTATCCGAAGCCGGTTTTAAGATGACTGTGTTGCCTGCAGCCAATGCAGCTGCGATTCCACCACAAGGAATGGCAATTGGGAAATTCCATGGGCTGATAACAACAACGGCCCCCACGGGCTTGGCGGCAAGATTTGGATCTAGTTGTAAGTCTAGAGCCGTCTTCGCGTAGAACTCAACAAAGTCAATCGCTTCGGAAATCTCAGGATCGCTTTCGGTAGCGATCTTGCCAGCATCGGCCATGGCTGCGCCGATGAGATCAGCACGGCGCTCGCGAATTTGCTGTGCTACTTTTCTGAGAAGGTGATAACGATCCGACGTATCCATGTGTTGCCATCCGCTAGGATCGTTCAGGGCGCATTGCACGGCGGTTTGGATTTGTGCTTCCGTTGCCTGGCCGTACTTGGCGACTACAACTCCAGGACGTGACGGATCGGGGGATTCGAATATGTCGCCGCCGCCCGCTTGATCTTCTCCGCCAATTGCAAGTGCGATTGCCGTCGCATTGGCATCGCATTTAGGCTGCCAAGTGTCGACAATGCTTTGTGTCCAATCGGCATTTTGGATCAGAGAGAAATCGGTATCGGGTTCGTTCTCCAGCTGTCGCCAATCATCCGTCGCAGCAGCCGTAATGGATTCGTCCCGACGATCTTGTGTACGGCGCGGTCCCGTTTTGACCGAATCCATGCGATCGATGGAATCCAAAAACAGCTTTTCCATCTTTTGCCAGTCAGGACTGTCGACTTCGATTTTGAAGGCATGCCGCAGGAAGTTATCTGGTCCAGTATTCTCATCCATCCTGCGAACCAAATAGCCAATCGCATGGATGAAATCTTTTCGGCTGCATGCAGGTGCGTATAGCAGCAAGTTGTCGACGAGTTCGTGTAGCGCGCGGCGCTGGTGATTGGCCATCTCACTGCCTGCGTCCAGGACTTAAACAACAACTACTGGAAATGTACTCTAAAGGTCCTTGAACTGG
>JBCCEO010000073.1:0-17298 GCA_039030255.1 Planctomycetota bacterium
ACACCTTCGACATTGGCTACCACCCGCAGCCGGAACAGTGATTCGTCGTCAATGACGTCGGTGACATCGATCCAATTGCACTCTGAGCTCCTGTCTCTGTCGTTGTAGCACCCCGCGCTCAGTCCTTAGTCGGCGCAGTCAAAGAACGTTCTAGAAGAGCCAAGCTAGTAATTGTTGTCGCCTAGGCAATAGCCAGCCTTGCGCCCAAGAACCGTCTCTAGCACTTTGCCCGTCGAGGGGTCAAGTCGGTCGAGAAAGTAGCCAACGTAACCCTCCAGTTGCCAGTGCCAGTGGCACGTATCGAACTCGTAAAAGCCCAGGTTGAGGTCAATGTTGCTGAAGTCCGCGGGGCACGACGGCTCGCCACCAAGCACTATGCTGCCTGTGGGGTCCGATACGAGGTATGCGGTCATTAACGTAGCAATGTATCCAAAGGCCATTCGTGCAGTCAATATGTATTCAACAATGAAATCAATCATGCATTCATTCACGACCTGATAATTTCACTACTTTACTCATTAGTTCATCCAGAATGCTACAAACGCGAACTCCACCCCTGTAAGCTAGGCAAAGAAAGTGAGAGACCCCGCTGGGTGAGTGAGCGCAGTTGCACAACCAAGCAGTTCAAAACAGCAACAAGAAATACCATAGGAAGACACAGCAACGCGTCTTGTCAATATATGACTACAAGGCAAATTAACTACTCTCGTAGTATCTACCGGGTAAAAGCGCACATATCTGCTCGGCCAGCTGTGTGTGACGGTGGACGCACTTACGGTAGCAGTAGTTGGAGAAGGAAACCGTTGCAACGAAAATCATGATGAACGTGAGCGTACATAGTTTTGCCGGATCAAGGACGTTAGGACTGGCGAGCTGCGAACGCTTCCACGTCCGATTTATTCATTGAGTCCGGATGGCAAGTGGGCGATCACGGCAGATTTTTCAAGAATCCAACGCATGCGGCCTGGCTATGGCTATGTCGGGCTAACAGATCCGTGCCACCAGCAGCGAGCTCCTGAAGAATCGGGCGTTTGGCGCATGGACTTAGATAGTGGCAAAGCGGAGTTGTTATTTTCCTTGGCGGACGCCGCGAAGATTCCCTATCAAGGTCACTCCTTGGCCGACAAATGGAATTACTTCAATCACTTGCTGGTTAGCCCCGACAGCTCACGATTCATCGTCTTGCATCGATGGCGAGAGAGCACTGGGACTGGCCCCGATGCTGAGCCGACGGGGCGATTCATCACACGCATGTTTACAGTCAACATGGATGGCACGGAGCGTTTTATCGCGGATCCATCCGGTTATACCTCGCATTTCATCTGGCGAGATCCTCAGCACATTTGTGCGTGGACCCGTCCTCAAGGCAAAAAAGACGCCTTCTATCTGTTCAGAGATCAAAGTAATGAACTTGAAATTGTCGGCGAAGGCGTCATGACACGCAATGGTCACAACACGTATGTGCCGGGAACGGACAATGAATGGATACTCAACGATACTTACCCAGACCGAAAAACGAGGGAGCAAACGCCCTATATGTTTCATGTGCCCTCAGGCCGCAAAGTCGAACTTGGCGGCTTCCGTTCGCCGCCCGAGTACACCGGTGAATGGCGTTGCGATACTCATCCCCGCTCTAGCAACGATGGTAAGACCGTTGCCATCGATTCCCCGCACACTGGCGAGGGCAGGCAAGTACATTTGATCGACGTGAGTGGTGTGCTCGGATAAGAAGATTTTCTGCGACGGTATGCTTGGCAGTACTAGTCAGTCGCGTAGTGGTCTAAGAACATTGCAACAGCATCCCGCACGGCGGCGTTTCGCTCGCGAGACGTGACTGGTTTTTGACCAGCCATTAGTTCAGGCCAGAAAGCTATCTCTTTGATTAGCCCGCAGAACTGCGAGGCTGCAATTTCCGGATTGCGAATTTGGAGCCGACCATCTTTCTTGCCGGACTTGAAAAATGAGATCATATCCCTTCTGAGGCGGGCGTATGCATTCATCGTCCTGGGCGCCCATTCGGGGGATTGGATGAAATTTGCAATCACTACCTTCGAAAGCTTCATAAACTTTTTGGCTGTTATCGTGTCGGCAAAGGACTTTCCAATTGCCAGGAGCTGCTCATCGAGTGCTTGTTCTCTGGAGTACTCGTGGGTCGGCATGTCATCGACATGCATAAGAATCTCGTCAACGATAGCCTGGAAGAGGGCGTCTTTGCTGGGGAAGTGGTCATAGACGGTTCGCTTGGAAACGTTTGCAGCCTCTGCGACACGATCCATGCTCGTTCCCGCGAATCCGCGCGACAGAAACTCTTCCGTCGCCGCCTCGATGACCGCTTGCCTTTTGGGGCTCTTGCGTCGCTTTTTCTCTTTGGCCGCCGCCATCACTTTCTCGCTCTTGTTTCGATCTTGCAACACTGCACAGTGTAGTATACCTCAGGATTGCGACTAGGAGAATCTGGCATTCGTCACGGTTTAGTTGTGCGGTAATTGGTCGCGTTTCCTCGAACTCCTGCTATTTCCAAAGATTTTCGCACTCCATTAAAGAATCGCCCAAAGTTACTTGACTCGAATTGCCGAAAAAACTACACTGTGTAGTGTAGTTTGTGATCGGGGATAAGACTCGACCACGGCTCAAACGAAACAGCAACCAGTTTGAAGGGCTAGGCAATGCTCAAGAGACTTACCAATTTTTCCTTGAAAATGTTCACGCGACTTTTCCCCTCGCAGAAGCCGCTTCTATTCACCGGCGTCGACTCCACATTGCAACTCGCCAGCTTGGTTCACACCACAGGCTACAGACGTCCTTTTCTCGCAGTCGAAAAGACAGTGCTAAGACTTGGGCTTCTCGATGGACTACTTGAGTATTTCAAGCGTGAGGGTTGCGAGGTAACAGTTTTCGATGGCATCGTTCCGAATCCAACCTACGAAGTGATTGAGAAGGGCATTGCCGCGTGTAGGAGCGGCGACTGCGACTGTGTGTTTGTGGTTGGTGGTGGTTCGGCTATCGACGCTGCCAAGGTAATCGCAGCTTGCTGTTCAAATGACGCCTGCGTAGAACAAATTGTTGGCGTTCTCAAAGTCAAACAGCCGACTCTGCCCTTCTATGCAGTACCTACGACTTCCGGCACAGGATCAGAAGTGACCAATGCTGCGGTAATTTCAGAAACAGAAACGCATCAGAAGAAGTTTGTCGTCGATTCCAAATTGATTCCCAGTGCGGCGGCGCTCGACGCCAATATGCTGAAATCGCTGCCACCTCACATCACTGCGGCAACTGGGATGGATGCTCTTACGCACGCGATCGAGGCCTATACATCCGTGAATCGCTTCCGAGATGCTGAGGAGGATGCAAAAGTAGCAGTAAAACTGCTCGTTGAGCAGCTTCCAATTGCCTATGCCGATGGTGGCGATCTAAAGGCCCGCGAACTTGTAGCCCTGGCCTCATTTCTGGCCGGTTATGCGTTCAACAAGTCTGGGCTCGGTTATGTGCATGCGATCTCACACCAAATCAGTGCCAACTACAACACGCCCCACGGCTTAGCAAATGCAGTTATCTTGCCTCGAGTCATGAGGTTCAACCAGTCCGCTTGCCAGGAACGATATGCTGACCTGGAGCGGGTTGTAAGTGGCGTCGACGTTGGCTCAGATGATGTACTCGCCAACCGATTCATCGCGCGAGTCGAAGCCCTTGGTCAGCAGCTTTCCATCCCTAAAGGGCTAGAAGACCTGCGCGAGGAAGATTTTGATACGATCACCAAGAATGCTCTAAAAGAGGCGAGGTCTTATTATGCAGTTCCCAGGCTGATGAGCAGCAAGCAGTGCAAAGAGATCTTGAACAGCATCACCATGGGAGCCAACGTAGATCCAACCAAATCACAAAAGCTTCAAGAGCTTCCCGCCGCGGTTCACGTCAATCCATCTCGAAGAATGTCCGTCGAGGCGTAGACCAAACGCAAAGATCACACTACGGCATCAGACCTAAATCATTCATAAAAACCGGGGTACGAATCATGTCCACTCAAGCTGCCAGCACAACGGAGCAGGGCGAAAACATTGTTCCAGCCGAGACGCAAAAATCTAACCTTCCAGAGGACGTTGCGATGCAAAATTCTGCTCAGGTCAATCTGACGGAATCAGAAATTCAGGCGCTCGTTCAAAAACAGCGTCAATATTTTCGGACGAAGGCCACGCTGCCGGTGGATTTCCGATTGAAGCAGATCGAAAAACTCCAAGCATTGGTGAAGACGCATGAAGAAGAGATGTTTGAAGCAATTTACAACGACTTCGGTAAGTCGAAACATCACGCGCAGCTTACGGAGTTCTATCCGTTGTACGGCGAATTTGAATCGGCCATCAAAAACCTTCACAAATGGATGAAGCCTAGAAAGGTATCAACCAATCTCCTCAACCAGCCTGCAAAGAGTTTCATTGTTGCCGAACCGCTGGGCTTAACTCTGGTGATTGGTGCTTGGAACTTTCCCTACCATTTGTCGCTCATCCCCGTGCTTGGGTCCATGATGGCTGGCAATACAACCGTACTGAAACCAAGTGAACTTCCCGCGGAGACCAGTCGCGTTATGGCGAAGTTAATCAATGAGAACTTTGATCCCGAATACTTGCATGTGGTGGAAGGTGAGATTCCCGAAACGACGGCACTCGTGAACCAGCGCTGGGATAAGATCTTCTTCACGGGTAGCCCTCAGGTGGGCAAGATTGTCAATCAAGCAGCGGCGCCGCACCTGACCAACGTGACCTTGGAGCTAGGCGGGAAGAATCCGGCAATCTTCGCGGAGGATGCTTCGATTAACGTAGGTGTTAAACGACTCATCTGGGCCAAGTTCGTGAACTCCGGACAGCTTTGCCTTGCCCCCGATTATGTGCTTGTTCACAAGAACATTAAGGATCGAGTGCTTGAGCAAATGGTGATCGAGATCGAGAAGCACAATTATTCGGTCGAAAACGGAAACTTTGTGCGCATCATCAACGAGCGCAATTTCGATCGTGTCGCGGCGCTGCTTGATCCAGACAAGATCTATTATGGTGGTGAGACCAATCGTGAGGAACGTGTCATCCAACCAACGGTGATGCACAATGTTACCGTCGGCGATGCGGTGATGCAGGACGAGGTGTTCGGCCCGATTATCTCAGTGCTTGAATTCGAGACGATCGACGAAGCCTTTGAGATTGTGCGTGATTTCGAAAAGCCTTTAGCGGGCTATTTGTTTTCTACGGACAAGATCACGAAGGAACGTTTTCTCGCCGAAATCCCATTCGGAAGCGGTGCTATTAATGATGCTGTAATGCAAAACACCAACCCCAGCCTGCCCTTTGGAGGCGTTGGGAATAGTGGCATGGGACGCTACCACGGACAGTTCAGCTTCGAGTGTTTTTCACACATGAAGCCAGTGCTTGAAAAATCCAATTGGATCGAACTCAACTTGAAATATTACGGGCACTCGGACAAGCAAATGAACATCATCCGAAAGTTCGGCTAAGCAAATGCCCACTACTTTGCGACCGTGATGTATCGTGCATGGGCGGCCGTGAAGGATCTCTTGAGCGCTAGCAGTTTCGCTTTTCCCTAGTGTCGCTTTTCCCTTGCGAGGCACTTAAGCAAGCAGGTTTCCAAACTCTAGCGATAAGTGCCGCTATGTCTGAAGAGCAATCTAAATCGCGTCCATATCTACTTCGATGATTTCATCGAAGGTCAGAATTACTGGGAACTTTCGGAATCGGTGCGGGAAGTATTGCTGCGCGAGAGATGAAGTCGTGGTTCGCCGAGATGGTTGATGCGATACGTTACGCAAAAGGAGGCTTTCGAGTATATGCTATCGGGTTGTTTGCTTCGCGCAACCGTGAAGCTTCATTCTTTCAAAAGAGGAAACATCATGAATCGCCTTCTCGCAGTGCTTACGATCCTATGTGTACTTACAGGGACACATTTCGTTTACGCGGCTGAGCAATGGCGCGCAGGGGTCGCGAAAGCAAATATCACGCCTGATGAGTTCATGTTGATGGCCGGATACGGCGCACGGACTGAACCCGCGCTAGGCAAGCTAACTGACTTATGGGCAAAAGCACTCGTGCTGGAGGATGCAACAGGACAGCAAGGCGTCGTGATCACTTTAGATCTAGTTGGCGTCGATCGTCTTTTGGCAAACAAAGTTTGCGAGTCACTGAAAACCGAATACGGGCTGGGGCGAAAACAAATTGCAATTTGCACTTCGCACACCCATACCGGGCCCGTGGTTGGAATGAACCTGGGGCCACTGCACTACTTGGTGGCAAGCAAGGCGCATCAAAATCAGATTGAAGCCTACGCTGCGCAATTACATGCAAAGATTGTTGGCATAGTTGGCGATGCAATCGCAGCGATGCAACCGGCAAAATTGCATTGGGGAAGTGGGCACTGCGACCTTGCAGTCAATCGTCGTGAGAACAAACCGTACGACAAAGTACCGGAATGGCGGACGGCGGGAGAATTGAAAGGCCCGGTGGACTATGACGTTCCAGTTCTCAGCGTGCGAGACAACTCGGGTAGCTTGTTGTCCGTTTTATTTGGTTACGCCTGTCACGCAACAGTCCTGGGAGATCGGCAATGGTCGGGTGATTATCCTGGTTTCGCACAAATCGAACTCGAAGAACGTCATCCGGGATGTGTCGCGATGTTTTGGGCCGGCTGTGGTGCGGACCAAAATCCGCTACCTAGAAAAACGGCTGAGCTTGCTAGGCACTATGGTCGGCGTCTTGCGAATGCAGTCGAATCGGTCATCCTGACTTCCACAATGACCCCAGTCAGCAGCGAATTGCTCATGGAGTATCAAGAAATCGACTTGCCGCTTGCCGACTTGCCCTCAAAGCAACAACTCGGCGAGGATGCGAGTTCCGCAGATCGATTCGTTGCGGCAAGAGCAAAGGTGCTGCTGGAGGAAATGGATCGAGCCCCACTCAAAGAGACTTATCCCTATCCTGTTTCATGCTGGAGAATTGGAAACGATATCAAATTCGTTTTGCTAGGGGGCGAAGTGGTCGTTGACTATGCGGTTCGACTGAAGACGGAGCTCGACGGCACTCGAACTTGGGTTGCTGGCTACGCCAATGATGTGATGGCCTACATTCCTTCACGACGTGTGCTACTGGAAGGCGGTTACGAAGGAGGCGGCGCCATGGTTTACTACGGTTTGCCAACCGTGTGGTCTCCAAAGATCGAAGAAAACATTGTGAACGAAGTCCTTCGGCAATCTGTCAAACTGGATCGGCAAACGCCGCTCGACATTGGATCGCGATTGGAATTGTTCGTCGATGATTTCTTGGTGGACTCAACGCAAGGAGATGTCACTAAGGCTTTGATGAAGCCGGAGCCGAGGGAAGTCGTACTCGTGGCGGACCAACCTTGGGAAGGAAACACGAGTGGTTACTTCACACTTTTTCGCGACGGAGACCTTTACCGAATGATCTATCGTGGGTGGCAACACGACAAGAACAAGAAGGCTGCTCATCCGGAAGTTACCTGCTATGCGGAAAGCCGGGATGGCATCCATTGGAAGCGACCCAATCTAGGGTTTTTCGAATGGGATGGATCAAAAGAAAATAACATTGTTTGGCTGGGCCAAGGCACGCACAATTTTACGGCTTTTCGCGACGACAACCCAAATGCTGACCCCGCATTTCAATTCAAAGCATTCGGGGGCAGCGGCGGACAAGGTGGTCTCAGTCGCGGACTGCTGCCTTTGGGGTCTGCTGATTGCAAGAGTTGGAAACTTCTAAAGGACAAACCGGTCATCACCCACGGAGCCTTCGATTCACAAAACCTTGCCTTTTGGGACACAGATCGCAAGGAGTATCGAGCGTATTGGCGCTATTTTGTGGATGGAGTGCGAGCTATCCGAACGGCAACTTCAAAGGATTTCCTGAAATGGGAAAACGAAGCGGATCTGACTTATGGAGAAACGACACCGACGGAAGATCTCTACACCAACGCCATTCAAAAGTACTTTCGTGCCCCACACCTTTTCATAGGCTTCCCAACTCGCTTCGAGCCCAAGAGTCAACAAGTAGAACCGGTTCTGATGACCAGCCGTGACGGTGTCCACTTCAATCGCTGGTCAGATCCTGTTGTCCCTCGAACCGCGCCGCAGGATCGCAATCACAATCGCAGTAACTATATGACCTGGGGAATGTTCCAATTGCCCGGCAAGCCTGAGGAAATCTCTGTCTACGCTACTGAAAATTACTATGAAGAAACTCCAGGAAGACTGCGTCGCTTTGTGTATCGAACGGACGGTTTTGTCGCCCTGCGAGCAAACCAACAAGGGGCCATGACGACACGTCCGCTGAAATACAATGGAGGCAATCTTAGGCTCAACTACAAAACGCGAGATACGGGGACTTTAGTCGTAGAAGTTCTTGACCAATCGGGCAAAGTCGTCGGAGTATCGAAAAAGATGTCGGGGGATTCCATCGATGAGTTGGTGCAGTGGGAGAGTCCGTTTTCGAAGCAAACAACAGTTCTTCGACTTCGCTTCCAAATGGAGGACGTTGATTTATTCTCGCTGCAGTTCTCCACTGAAGCTTCGCCGGAATAATCTCGATATCCGGCCGAGCGAACAGTATTTTGCATCGCAGGGTCTACATGGCCGCCAAGCAGGGCCGAAAATCTGCGACAGTGAAGACAGCTGAAAACGCATGAGTGAAATAATTACAAACGTCCAACTTCGGCAGATCCAGCCAAGCGATCTGCCGCAGCTTTTCGAGTTTCAGCGTGATGCTGAATCGAACCAAATGGCCTTCATTCATCCTCGGAGCCGGCAAGACTTCGACGAGCACTGGGAGAAGGTGCTTGTTGATCCGACTGTGACAGTTCGCGCTATCCTCGCGGAAGACAACTTGGCCGGCAGCATCTCTTGCTACCATTCCGAAGGCAGTAACTACATCGGCTACTGGCTTGGACGACAATTCTGGGGCAGAGGCATAGCTACAGCTGCGCTTCGAATGCTGCTGGATGAGGTCGACACTCGGCCGCTACTCTCCCGAGTCGCAGTGACCAATATCGGTTCGATTCGAGTGCTTGAAAAATGCGGCTTTCAAGAAGTCCGTCGCCAGTGGTCTCCCGCCACCCAACGCTTCGCCGCCTGCGAAGAAGTGCTAATGGAATTGCTTTCGACGTAGGATGGGCACTCTTGCCCGTCTTCTGTGGTTGCTTGTTGACGGGCACATCGCTGGAGTGCAGGCTTTAGCCGCCGGCCTTGCATCTGAAAAGCCCGGTCGCTTACGCGTAGCGGCTCATTGGTAGTCAGGACTTGAGGACTCGCCTTTCGAGCGAAACTAGACCAAGACCGAAACTCTTGCCGACGTCGTCAAGACTTTCGGCGACTTTGAGGTAGAATGGGCACTCTTGCCCGTCTTCTGTGGTTGTTTGTTGACGGGAAGGAGTGCCCATCCTACAAGGGAGTATTCGCTCTCGGCATCAGCTGAGCAATTCAATAACCGCCTCGTATTGCTCCTTAGACGAATTGGTGTAGCGGCCCGTGAGTTCGCCTTGGTTCGAGGAGCGGCCGCTGAAGCGATACTCGTGATTGGCTAGGAAGTGTTCGGCGCTCTCTAGTGGTCGGGCCCAAGCGAGATTCTCGTCGAGCGGCAGTGATTTGTCCGCTCCACGCTCGAGCAAGAGTTGTACCATCTCAACATGGCCCTCGCGAGCGGCAAAGCCTAGTGCGGTGGCGGAATGTTGCGCGTCAAGCAGGTTTGGATTAGCGCCGAGTTCCAGCAAATAGGTGGCTCGTTCCAGTTGATTGGAAGCTGCGGCAGCGTGCAACGCAGTCCGGCCGAGCCAGTCACCCTGGTTCACGCTGTAGCCGTGGCGCATCAGGGCTTCGGTTACTTCTCGGCTCTCAGGAGCTTTGCACATTTCATAAAACGGACCTCGAATTATTCGCTCATTGCCAAATCGAGCGACATACGCGTCAATCAACTCTGGTGCTTCGCTACCCTCAAGGCAATTGGTCAGAAAGGTGCCGTCCCAAAACGGACTCAATAGCTCTTCGTCTGAAGCCGTTTGGATCAACTTGAGCCTGTCCATTTCTTCGACTTGGAGTTCAAACGGATCAGCACCGTGCTTCAATAAGAGTGATTTGGCTTCGGCGATTTCTTCGGCAGAGCGGCGGCCCCAATGCGTCAGAAAGTCATAAACCGAACCCGAGGAATCTGCCCCAGGCGTAGGAAACGCGCCGGCTTCCAACAGCAGACGCATTAGTTCAACATTATTGCGCTCAGCCGCCTCAAGCAAGGCATTTCCCCAAGGGCAATTCTCCGTCGGGTGATTCGGATCCGTTCCCACATCAAGAAGAAGTTGCACGACTTCGCGTTGATTGCGAACGACCGCAAGCGTCAAGGGAACAAAGGGGCGGGATCGATACATTGCGTCGGGGTCTGGCTCAATCTGCCTCCGGACTGTATCCAGGTCGCCCAACGCAATTGCGCCGCTCAGAGTCTGCTGCAGGCCATGTTCCAGGAGAAAAGGAATTGCATCGACGCATCGAAGAGCCGCAATATCAATCGCATTCAATCCTTCGGCCGTTCGGAGCTCCAGGGCTGCACCTCGGGCGACGAGTTGTTGGGCGAGCTCGAGTTTCCGAATCTCAAGTGCCAGATAAAGTAGCGACCGTCCATCGCGCGTTTGGCCGTGCAAAATTTTCGGATCGCGATCGATGCGGGCAAAGAGCTCAGCTACATCGACTGATTTCTCTTTGTCCCAGCGCGAAGGAAAGGCTGCGGCGATTTCGTCTACTTCGGGCTGCCAATTTGGGGAGAGCCGAGGCCAATACTCCTGCTCAAAGAACTCGACAATGTGATGATGACCGCGGCGTCGCATTTCTTCTTTGCCGCAACGATAGACATCGCCGTCGATATAGAACGCCAGCGTGTTTTCGGTGTCAAACTCAAGCAGAGTGCGAACGATATCCAAATGACCGTAACGCAGCGCGCCGTCAATCGGCTTGCAGTACCACAGCTGCGCGTTGATCAGATTCGGGTCCTGCGTCAGCAACTCGCGGACTTTGCCGTTATCTCCATCGAAGCAAGCGCAGAACATCTCCCAAGCCTGGTCGCCATCCACGACAACTCCATCCCGACGCAACTCTTCGCCATCCAGCCAGTAAGGCTTGCTCATCCGACTCGAAGGTAGGTCTTGTTGTGAGGTTGTTCTGTTCATTTGGTTGCTCTTGGGGGTATTGCAGTACAGCCATTTCACTTACCCTCCCTATCCGAGTTTAACGAGGATTGATGGGAGGGTCGGAGCCCAAGCGGCGGGGAGGGAATCGCCAGCAGCAAGAACCCTACTGGGCCTGTTACCCTTTTTCAAGTATCCGCTGAATCTCGCTGAGACCTTTTTCTTTGGCGATGGCAAGTGGGTTGACTTCCGCTGGGGCAAATTCACGCAGATCAGCACCCTTGGATAGTAACCACTTGATGTAAGTCGCAATGCCAGGGTGATGCCCGCGGTTGACTGCTGCAGACAGTGGCGAGTGGTTGTTTTGGGGATCTAAGTAGTTGACATCCGTGAAACCCCATGAGACGAGCAACTCGGCAAGATCGGTGTAGCATTCTGGAGAAGCTATCGCAGCGCGGTAGCCGTAGTTTGCGCGCCAAGTAAAATCCGTAGCAAGTTGATAGATCGGTTTGAATTCGGGGTTCCGCTGTGCCTATCACGCCTCGCGGCATGCTCTCGTACGGCACGCTGATTGGATCGCTCTTTTCATACCGCAGTAAATCCGCTGGCGAAAACCGACAAATTCCAGCTTGGAATGGCCTCAAACTAGGGCTAGTGGCGGCCTCTCACATTTTTTGTCACCGATTGGTTCAAACCGGACTCCTATGGGTGTAACCTCCCAGTAGAGCGTTTCCCGGTGGTTGTCGCGGCTCGGCTTGGGCACGAATTGTTCGCAGACTTCGTGTTGCCAGATCGCGACTCCCACCGGATACGCAGCGTCGAACCAAGGAAAACCAATGCTAGCCCGTCCAAATGGCCCACAAACCGTTACCAATGACATACCAGATATTGAACTGATCGATGCTAGCCGGCATGGGGACATGGCTGCATTTGGTGAGCTTGTGACGCGATATCAGTCTTTAGCCTGCTCCGTTGCATACAATCAATGCGGTGATTTCGCGGCAAGTGAAGATTTTGCCCAAGAAGCATTCTTGCAGGCTTGGCGAAAGTTGGCCCAACTGCGAGAACCTGGCAGTTTTAAGTCTTGGCTGTGTAGGATCGTTCGCAACTTAGCGAATCGTGAGGTTCGCCACCGCATTGACAAGAAGCCGGAGACCGCATCACCAATCGAATCCGCTGGAGACGTAGCTTCCAACCAAGCGGACCCAGCTCAGAAGATTCTCAGCGAAGAGCAACAACACATAGTTTGGGACGCCTTGTCCGACATACCTGAAAACTATCGTGAGGCTCTTATCTTGTTCTATCGTGAAGAAAAGTCTGTTGCACGTGTCGCCGAGGCCCTGGAAATTTCTCAAGATGCGGTGAAACAAAGACTGTCGCGTGGTCGCAAGATGCTTCAGGAACAAATGATCTCGACAGTAGAGAACGCGCTTGAGTCTTCAGCGCCATCAGAGCGTTTCGCCAGTTCTGTGTTGGCAGTGCTAAGTGCTGGGGGCAAGTCCGTTGCAGCGGTCAATAGCCTATTCTGGCTGCCCCTGGCTCAGCTTCCGATCGTAGTCTGGCTTTTCCGCGTAGCAGTCGATGAAACACGCTCCGAGGAAGAACGTGAATTGGTCATCCGCCACCAGGTGTACTACTTCCTTGGCTTGATCCCAATGTGCATCTTAATGTTCCTTGGCATTTACTATCAAGACTTGATTCCAATCCCCGCTAGTATGATCCCCGCTACTTGCATGGTGCTTTATATCATTCCCATGATTATCGCATCTCGCCGATTGGGAACTCGCATTGAAAAGCTTCGCGAGGAGCAAAACACGGCTACTCCTCCTCGAGACACCGAAATCAACCAACCCACTGGGCATACTGCTAGCAGACACTTTGTACTCAGTGGATTACTGATTGCTCTCTGGCCCACGCTTTTGTTTGTCATGCAACTGAACTGGAGCATGGTAGTTGCTGCCCCAGCATCCGCGGTAGTTCTAAGCGTGCTGGCGAGTAAACTAAGAGGAAAAAAAGCTGGCCACGCTCTTCGCGTCTATGCGATTGGCTTGGGCTTAATCGCATTAGCCATGATTGGAATGACCTGGATGGTTTATGCAGTTGAAAACGGCGTCTTCTGGTTTGCAGCTTGTGTCCAAGCCATTGGAGCCACACAAGTCATCTTAACTATTCGCGCCTGGCGGAAGATCTACGGAAAAGAATCTTGATAATCGACTAACATAGAACGTTGAAGCAAAGGCCAAAGCAAGGCAGTTTATTGTGGTACTATTCTCGATGCTTGAGCTGTTAGCCGGTCTCTCTCGTTTTGCGAACCATAGGGTTCAGTATTAAAATTCGTTCTTTGCCACAGAAGTAAACTCGACAAACTCAGGGAAATCCTGAAAAGGCCTGGAGATAGAAAAAACATGGAAGACGAGGGCGAACCAATTCTTGAATCCACATGGGATGCAGAATTGGGCGCGATCCTACAGCAGTATTTGGCAGAGTGCGGAAAAGAAGGACAACTTACTCGAGAGCAGTTCTTGTCCAAGCATCCAGAACTTGCCGAGCGCCTCGCAGCCTGCCGAGATACAATCGATTTTTTGTTGCCTGTTGGGGCGAACCAAGAGCAGAAATCAAGTTTGCCGCAAGTTATCGGCGAGTATGAGATTCTCGGTGAACTCGGCCGAGGAGGCATGGGCGTTGTTTATGAAGCGCGCCAGCCATCGCTCGACCGAATCGTGGCTCTCAAAGTAATGCGGCTCGGAATTGTCGATCCCAGCGCGCTCGATCGTTTTCAACGCGAAGCGGAAACAGCTGGCGGATTGCACCATACGAATATCGTTCCTGTCTACGCCACTGGCAAGGAAGAGGATATCAGCTGGTATGCGATGCAACGCATTGAGGGCGATAGCTTATGCGCGAAAATCACCGAACATTACGAATCGGAACCCCAGAGGTCGGTTCCTGAAAGTCAAGTCGCGGCCATTGGCATTCAGGCGGCAGATGCGCTCGCCCACGCGCATGACCGCGAGGTGATTCATCGTGACATCAAGCCTGCGAACTTGATTATCGAATCCTCTGGACGTGTCTGGTTGACCGACTTTGGACTTGCTCGCAGACTGGTCGACGTCAGTGCAACGCTCAGCGGTACGATCATTGGTACTCCTCGCTACATGAGTCCTGAACAAGCCAACTTGACCGACGGTGAAGTTGATTCACGCAGTGACATTTACAGCTTAGGAGCAACGCTCTACGAACTTGCAACGGGACAAGTACCGATCGCGGGCGACGATCCTTTTCAAGTCATTGCACGCATACGCAATGAAGATCCTCCGCAGCCATCGCAATATCGTGAGGATCTTTCCAAGGACTTAGAAGCCGTGATCATGAAGGCCATGGCCAAGCTTCCTGAAGATCGCTACCAGAATGCTCGCGAATTGGCAGAGGACCTGCGGGCGGTTCAAGAACATCGCTCCGTTCAAGCTCGAGGCCTTTCAAGATGGGAACGCTTTGCCCGATGGAGACGACGGAATCAAGCGAAAGTTCAGCAAATATCCTCAGCTGCAGCCGTTACCGCAGCCGTGATTCTGAGTGGCATTCTCGCTTGGTCTATGTTCTGGGAGAGCCGCCAAGGAGCATTTCGACTTCGCGGTGGTGGTGGTCCACTCACAGCAAATATTTTCAAAGTCGCTGAAGGTGGAAGCCGCGAGTACGAAACGTCCTTAACTGTTCCGATGCAAAGCCCAGTGAATCTGGATGACGCAGACTACGACATCCAGCTCTCGCCGCTGGGTGACTGGAGTAGAATTATTCGCATGCCCGTCATTCGCGGAGCTTTTCGTGACTACCGTTTGCAACGGAGCCGCAGTATGCGTCGAGGAATCCCGTCGGATGAAGGACCTGTGATCCCAGTGTCTGGATTCGAGGGCGATGCTGTGCTCGTTAAAAAAGGAGCTCTACTCTCACGGCAATCCCTGGACGAAAAAGCAGATTGGATCCTCGATGTTTCGGCCATTCGAGTGGAACAAACAGAACTGCCAGCCGTGGATTCCGATCCAATTGATAAGTCTGGCAACGAGGAAAAATCGGGGCCAACGGATCGCCTAGTCAACTTTGGCGACAGCGCACCCTATCCCCTAGGCAATTCTTTGTATTCCAATACGACCCAAGCTAACGCAGCTTTCGCATTGAGGAGCCCTATTGATCTGGATGGTGACGGGCAAAGCGATACGATCGTCGCGGCGGATCAGGAACCAGCACTCCTGGCGATCAATGCAGAAGGCGAGATCTTATGGGCTCGCGAATGTGTCTTTGATCCCGCGAGTAACTCAAGCCTTCCCAATTGGGATTCGCGTTGGTCCCCTGCTGTCTTATCAATCATAAACATCGGTGACATAAACCAGGATAGCATTCAAGATTTGATCGTAAATCTGGTGCGTGTTCAGCCGAAGGTCCAGACGGATTCTGCCTTGGTTTGGATCAGCGGAAAAGATGGGAGCGTTATTCGCAGCTTGCGTATGCCGAAGATTGGCCCGGCCCATCCCAAATGGCCCTACGATGGCATTTTGCCGGCTCAAGCTTCGCCGGATCGTAAGTGGAGTGTAATTTCTTTTGAGACCGATGGGGTTGAGCAGAACGTTCGTGCTCCGCACAACACAGTCCAATCGGAAAGAAGGTACGCCGTACCTTCTCCTCTGCGTTTGCTGCAGGATGCGAAGACCGTTTTCTATCAAGCCGGCAGCGCCTGCCAACTACTTGATTCTTCTAGTGGTGAACTGCGAGCATCCTTCCAAACCAATTTGCAGCCTGCCATGTCTCCGCGGGAAATACGAACAAACTCAGGTGAATCACTGTTACTTTACGCGGGCATACCGACAGGCCAATCAGCAACACAATTTGCATTGATTGCCCTGGACCAGGGCGGCACAAGACTGTGGACGTACACGTCGTGCCTGGACATGGTGGAGGACACGCATTTCATGCTTCGTCGGACCGCATGGCCCTTGGTAGCAGATCTAAACGGTGATGGTTCAGATGAAATCCTTGCCTTACCGGAAACGAGAAGCGACCGTTATTCCCACGATCTTATGTTACTTGGAGCCGCTGACGGCAAGCCAATGTGGGCTGAGCCATGTAGCATATTCGGAATCACCGGACTGGCGACAGCACGAATTGTTTCAATGCAAGACATCAACGACGATGGCTGGCGAGATTTGGCACTCGCATCCATTGGTGGTCCGCCTACGCTGGGCCCATCTGCCTCAAGGTGGTTTGACTACAGCAGCAGTGTCTCGCGTTTTGGTGAAGTCTTCATCTACATCGATTGGATCTCTGGCAAGGACGGACAAAAACTAAGCTGGTCCCGGCAACGGCTACCATGGCTGACCGAATCGATGTGGGTCTGTGAGATCGACGCGATGCGCACCATCAATGAATCGAAAAAAACTGGGACTGTCGAAGTAGCGATCTTGTTTGGTGGCGAGGCACAGACTCAGGAGCTGAGTGGTCTCACGCTACGTTTTCAGCCCAATCAGATGCAAGCGATCGCTGTAGCAAACGGACTAACTCCCTGCGGCCCTCCCAACCAAGGCTCGCGAGTTTACCGACAGCACGCGGGACCGTTTCAAGACCTGGACGACAAGATTGTGTTGGCTACCGAAGAAAACAACTCCACAGAATACCTAGGTACATCGGAGCCACTTATAGCCTGGCGAAACGCGGATGGAGTGGATTTTTTGGGGGCAAGAGCAAATGGTTTTTTGAATGTGTTAGATCCCACCCAAGGGAAAACCGCATGGTATGTCGATATCCCTATTGATCGCTACCATTTCCTTCAGCCCATCCAGTGGAGAAATGGTAGCGTTGACTTTTTCCTTCAAACCACTCCAGGACAAGCTCCCTTTCTGCTCGATGGCGAAACCGGAAAAACGCTTTGGGCAAACAGAATACGAGTGCAAGAAAATGTTTTTCATTGTCAAGCAATCACAGATCCAGCCGGTGAACGCCTCTTGATCGCAGACGATACCGATCTGCACATGTTTGTGGTATTTGAGATTCAGCCGTGCACAACACATACATATATGCATACACACATTGTCGTTAGCGCACGCTCCCAACATATTACCAGGCACTTGAGAGTGCACACTCGAG
>JBCCEO010000074.1:0-17238 GCA_039030255.1 Planctomycetota bacterium
CCCGTTTCGCCATCGTTAATTAACATCAATCCGGTTGTTACAGGAAGATTCCTCGGAGCATTATTCGGAAAGATGGAAACGACTTTAACACCAAACATATTAGAAACATCCAATATCGCTGGCTTGTAAAGGACTGTTCCGTTGGCGCTAGTAAGGTTGGTTCGCAGAGGTGCTTCGATCTTACCGAGTGTTAATGCAGCGAACGCTTCTTCCATTAGGCCAATTGCCCGGCGCATGGAAAGGGCTTGGCGGATGACCTGCTGAGAAAGCAACTTGATCTTCATGAATTTAGTTTGCCCTCGCTACCTGCTAGACAGAGGAAGACGCTTCTTGACTTGGAGAACAAGTTCGATCTTCGTTGGGGATTTGGCAAGCCCTGTGTTAAGATAGTCGCTGAGCCTGCCAAAAGTCTTACCAGGCTTCGACTCCGCAGAACGGTCAGGAAAAACAAGCAATGCTTGCCAAGACTCTCATTTTGATGACTTGTTTGGTCTTTGCAACAAGGTCTGCAGCGCTAGCAGATATCGTTGTAACTTCCAGCTTGAAAGCTGGAAGTGAACCTTGGGTTCGAGCCTCCAAACTAGTCGATGCCCGGGATCTGACTGGAGCGCGACGCGAAATCAAAAACGCGCTCGGCTCTGATCCTGACAAGCCGCACTTGGAACTTGTCTTGGCCGATCTTTGCTTCCAAAAGGGAAATGCGGCCCTGGGCTTGTCAATTCTGGAAGAGGTGTCTGCCGTCGAGGGTGAACGTTTCGACATTCGCTTCGCATTTTGCGTCCTGGCTATGAAGCAAGGTCGCTGGTTCGATTGCTGGACGCACATTCAGCTCTGTGAAAAGGCACCGATGCCGGAATCCTGGTCGGAGAAACGTCATGACCAAGTGCGTTTTGAGCTGATGGGGATTAAAGCCAGTTGTTGTGAAGCCAGAAAGGACTGGACGCAAGCGGTCGAGCTTTTTCGCGAGCTAGCCGAATCTGCGAAAAAGCGCAACGACTCCACCATTCGACGTAATGCTCTGTTCGGTTCAGCACGAGCCTTGTTTCATTTGCAACAGTTGAAACAATGCCGCGATATGTTTGGTCAGTTGAAGGAGGAGGATTCCACTAGCAATCCGGCTGAGCTGGCAATTGCAAAACTTTATGATGCCGAAGGAAAGCTTGACGAAGCCGAACTTTGGTTTCGTAAAGCACTGAAGTCTTCGCCTGACGAGACAAAGCTTCCCTTTGCGCGATGGCTTATTTGGAACAATCGACCGGAATCCGTCGCAACGATTCTTCAAGATTTTGTGCCTCCAGTTGGGCAAGGCGAAGCGAAATACATTCGAGTCCTTGCGCTTCGAATGCAAGGAGATTTAGACGCAGCTCAGGACGCTTTACAAGAATTGCTCAAAAACCAACCCGGCGCGAATGCGGTTTCGAATCAATTAGCACTTGTGCTGATCGAACGCAAAAGCGATACGTTGCGTCAGAGGGCTCTGCAAATCGCGAAGACGATTGCAGAGAGAGATCCACAAAATCCCGAATCCTGGTCTACCCTAGGCTGGATTCAGCTCGAGTTGGGCAAGATTGAATCGGCTAAAATCAATTTGGCAAAGGCCGCAGCAGGTGGGCGACTCAGTCGCGATGCGGCTTTCTTTCAGGGCGAATTGCACCGCGCTTTGGGCGACAAGGAGAAGGCTACAAGCTTTTATGAGCTTGCGAAAAATGCGAAAGGACCGTTTTTCTATTTCGATCGGCTTCCGCAATAGAGCTGAGACTCTGGCCAATTTCCTAAGATCGTTCTTGGACACGACAGCCAAAGCAAGGAATTGATGGAGAAAGGCCATAGAACCGCAAGATTTTGCGCCGTAGGCTAGAAATCTTGCTGGATCTCGACTAGGCTTAACTGTCTTGTCTGGATGCAATTCTTTTCAATCGAAAGTAGCGATGCATGTTTCGATTCCTCAAGCCCGCGCTCATCGTGTGTCTTACTGTTTTTGCCACGACTCCCGTGTTAGCCCAGTCCAACCGCCCATTCGGTTCGACGGATATTGATCAGTCCGCTTTCGCTATGGGATCCATGGTTTGGAACGTAATTTTCGTCGAGGACTCCACCGCTCCGGTTGAGTCATGGACTGCGGCAGAAATCACGAATGTCCAGAACAAAATTTCAGATTCGGCCGCTTACTGGGAAGGCCTCACTTCTGGATACCATGCCAACGCAAGACTCAACATCGACATTCATTATGCCAATGGCGGCAATCCAATCGGAGTCAGCCAAGAACCGACGGCCAATCGCGGTGAAGGCTGGGTGAACGATGCGATGGCGGCCGTGGGCCATGCGAACAGTGTCAGCCGCTTTACGAATGTCCGTGCTTACAACAATGCTCAGCGCGACGCGATGAATACCAATTGGGCTGCAACTGTTTTCATTATGGATAACACATCTGCGGGTCTTGACAGCTACGCCTACGCATACTTAGGTGGCCCATTCACGATTCTGACGCATAACCCAGCAGGTTGGACGCCAGATAATTTCAACATGGTGACTTCCCACGAATTTGGGCACATTTTTAATGCACTCGACGAGTATGCGGGAGCTGGGACTCGGGTTACAGATCGAGGTGGCTATCTGAATGTCACCGCCGACAATGCCTCGCGAGATGCAAACGGAAATGTCATTACTCCTCCGCAACCAAATGCTCTCATGCGAAACAATGGCAACTTCAATACACACGTAGAGTATGCTCCGAGTGAATCTGCCAGTGCGATGTTTGGCCATCGTGACACCGATGGTGATACTATCCCGGATATCCTAGACACGAATCCAATTTTGAATGGTTTTGATATGGGCAGCAACACTACGACGGGTGAATTCGTATTTTCGGGAACAACGACAGTGAACCCGATGGATAACAACAATCCACTGAACGTTGGTTTCAGTAACTCGCAAAACTCAATGACGATCAACACGATTACCCAAGGCTACTACACACTGAATGGTGGAGCTCCAATTGCATTTGGTGCCACCGATGGATCCTATGGTGGCTACACAGAGAATCTGGGCTTCAACCTTACTGGATTGACCGGTGACAACACGATCAACGTATTTACACGCAACAGCGTTGATAACGATTCCAACATGTTGAGCTTTTCCTTCTCCAGCTCGCTGGCCGTGCCAGAGCCTGGTTCCCTCTTGCTGCTGCTGGGCGTTTCAGGCACGCTCATCCGCCGACGTAAGTCTTAGAGGATTGCGGTCGTCGAATGATGCAACATCAACACAAGCAACCTCTCAACTTAACTCATTAGGCCAGGTATCGCTAATTCGATACCCCTCGGGCCATGGATCAGTTGGATCCAGCATGAGTTGCCTAGTGCCTGTTATCCAAGCTCGTCCGGACACAATCGGCGTAATCGCAACTTGGTCTCCAACTTGGGTCACGGCCTGAATTTGGCAAGTGAATTCTGACCCAATAATGGAACGCGCCAAGTAGCAATCGTCGGAATGCATCTGCCCTTTGGCATGTAGCACAGCCATCCGCGCGGAGCATCCTGTGCCTGTAGGCGAGCGATCAATTTTCCCTGGGCGGATGGCAACCGCATTCGGGCCAGACAACATTCCGCCTTTCTTTTCGAGGGGGCCTGCAAACTGGCAGAATGAAATGTGATTCCAGTTTGGATTTTCAGGATGCGTGAATCCGAGCTGCTCGTTGGCCGCGGCGGTGACTCGCATCCCTGTTTCGGCAAGTTCCCGAGCTTCGTCAGGTACGATCGAGAAACCAAGTTGGGCTGCGTCGACAATGACAAAACTGTCGCCACCATAGGCAGTGTCGACTTCAAGTGTTCCCAATCCCTCGACTTCCAGTGGTGCTGAAAGTTTGTCGACGAACGAAGGGACGTTGGTAATCGTAATACGCTCTGCCTTGTTGTTTCGGCACTCGGCAAGAACTTCCACTGTTCCGCCGGGAGCTTCGAGTTTGAGCCTAGTTTCAGGCTCAGACATCGGCAAGATACCAGTGTCAAGCAGCACAGTTGCAACGCAGATTGCATTTGAACCAGACATAGGCGGAGTATCGGCCGGCTCCATAATGATCCACCCCATCTGCGCATCAGGATGCTTGGGTGGAACCAAAAGATTCACATGCCGAAAAACGCCGCCGCGCGGTTCGTTCAAAACAAAGCGGCGAAGCGAATCATCCTTGGCAATAAAGTCACGCTGCGCCCACAAAGTGGCTCCGGGTGGAGGAGCCACACCACCGACGATAACATCACCTACTTCGCCCTCTGCGTGGCAGCCGACGATGTGAATTACTTTGGAGGAGTTCATCACGAATGGAATAGTCTACTAAGATTTAGGGCGCCGATTCGAAGCTATTAGAACTGCAGTTCGCTCAACTTGATTTCCAGCGAATGCACCTCTTCGGCATCAATGCTAACGACCGTATACTTTACGGTCGGATCTTCAGCTGTCAGATCGAAGTCAACTCGTCCAAAGGATTGCTTCTCGTTGTAGCCGAACAGCGAATGCTTGATGATTGGGTGCACATGCTGATTGGTGAGTCGCGAAGAGCTGAATTCGTAAAGTGGATACATGCCTTCAATTTTCGTGTCGATCTTGTACGCGTCAGATCGATGGCGATCTGCGGACAGCACAAATACTCCTGTAATCTTCTCGTCGGCAATGAACTGATAAATCCCATCTCTTTCGGCCGCATAGCCATCCCATGTGTCTTTCGAACCCGGCTTGACATTGGGTGCAGTCGGCACGTCAGAACAGATGACTTTAAAGGTTGCATCTGAGGACTTCAGAGTTTCCTGCAACCATTTCAGCTGAACTGGTCCAAGCATCGAAGGATTCTCAGTTTTCGGAGATTCGCGGTAGTAACGTCCGTCGATCATCACAAAGTGGACGTCGCCTAGGCGGAAGTCAAACCAGCAGCCGGGATTCTGCTCCCCACCGCCGTAGTATGGGTTGTCCCAATTCTCGCGGAAAACATTCCAGACTTCACGTTTCCAGCTTGGTTCCTCAACGGAAGGTCCGCCCCAGCCATCATTGGTCGTAAAATCGTGGTCGTCCCAAATCGCATAAATAGGTACGGTCGAGGCTAACTTGGCCCATTCCGGCTGGCTTTGCCTGCGATAGTAGTGAAACCGCTGCATTTCCGGCGTCTGAGGGTCGTCGATGTAAACGTTGTCACCAAGTAGCAAGACTGCTCGAGGCTCAATTGCACCAATAGTATCCCACATATGTTCGTGTTCAGGCACATATCCTGCCCCGCCGCCGAACGCGATTGTGAACTGATCTGTTGGAACATCTTCCTTCAGTGAAGTATTCGGAAGTGTTCGTTTCCAAGGCCAAGTTGCTGCATCGTACTTCCATGCATTGGACTTGCCATGGGCAATATCCAAGAGCAATTGCGTATGCTCAGGATTCACCTTGGCCTCCGCGGATTTCTCCAAGTAGGCGATAGCCTCGTCTTTTTTCCCTTGGAGAATCAATTTCAGGCCATGAGGATGGATACGTTTTACTTGGCCCGAAACCTTCGCAGGCTTTTCGTTGTTTACCCTTGGTTTTGACGCTTGCGAGTCCTGCGAAAGCACTTGCTGTGAGCCCAGCAGGTTTAGCATGAGCAAGGTAAAAAGAAACATCTTTGCAATGTTGGAATAATTCATTCGTGTTTTGCCTGTTGAGGATCGAATGGAGTGGATTCACGAAAATGTAAGGAAGATGTAGGAGCAATGTCGCTAGCGGCAGTATAGCGTCACGCTATTGCGTTGTTTATTCGCGTCGTTTTTGCTTTCCTGCCTTGGGAGCTGCCTGCACAAACTTGTCGACTTGTCGCTGTTCAGGAACATACCAATTTGCCAGCACTTTGCGTAGCTCCTGGACGCGCTCTGGCTGATTTGGTGCAAGGTTTGTTTTCTCGTTCGGATCTTGCCCAAGATCGAATAGCCTAGGTTCGGCACTTTGCGGCGGATATCGCATTTTGCCTGGAGCACCATCGTAGGTCAGCAAAAGTTTTTCTTGCCCCTGAATCACCCAGCGATAGAGCAGAGAGGCTTGCGGATTATGAATGTTGGCGATGTCGTGCGCAAACGATTCACCAAACAAGATATCTCGCTCGATCTTTTCACCACTTTCCAAATTGAGCAGTAGGTTGAGCCCGGGAAAATCGTGCGGTCCGGAAGCTCCTGCAGCAGCAAGCACGGTCGGGACAAAGTCAATAGAGGAGCAAAGTTCTGGACGATCTGCGGGCGGAATCTTACCAAGCCAGCGAAACATGATGGGAGTGCGTGTGCCGAACTCAAATGGGCTACGTTTGCTTCTAGCCGCATAGCCACCCGACTCGGTTTGTACCCAGCCGTTGTCTGTAACGTACACAACCAATGTATTCTCAGCGATGCCACAACTGTCAATATGTTTCAGTAAATCACCACAGGTCTCATCGAACCACTCGCACATCGCGTAGTACTTTGCAATGCGTTCTTGCACTCCTTTGGCTTTGTATTTTTCAAGTAGTCGCTCGGGAGGTGTGTGCGGCGTGTGCGGCATGAATGGCGCGTACCAAACAAAGAATGGCTTCTGAGCCTCGACCGAGCGATCGATAAAGTCAACCACTGGCTGGAGACCTTCACGACCGATTTTCAAACCTGCATCCCCATGCCGCCCGCCGCGATTGGGAAAGCCCTTGGTCATCCCTTCGGTAAAGCCCCCACGCTCGAAAGAACCCTCCCACCACTTTCCACTCTGATGGCTAACATATCCCTGTTTCGATAGCCACTGAGGGAGCGCCCCAGTTTCATCAATGTGAGAAATCAAAAGCTCGCGGGCGTCTTTCCCTGCTTTGGCTGCATGCTCGAAATTCGCCCGAGTTTGTGCTGGATCATTACCCGTAGTCTTGTTCTGATGCGAGTACAAACCCGTAATCAACGTCATCAGGGCAGGGCGGCAAAGTGCAGTTGGCACATAACCGCGTCGAAACAACACGCTTTCCTTCGCAAGCTTATCAAGGTTGGGCGTCTCAATATGTGGATGCCCCATGAATCCATAGTCGCTGTACCCCTGATCGTCTGAGAGTATCAACACGATGTTCGGCGGTGCCTGAGATGAAGTTTCGTCGTTGGCTTCTGCTCTCAGTTCAGCATGGGCAATGCTAGGAACCAAAGCGTTTGCCAAGAGTTGCAGACTGATCAGGATTGCTAGGAGTTTCATTTTGGTAAATCTCGTCATTGAAAGTACTCGTGTCCTGCATCTCCGCCGCTAAGCAGATAGGCAACGAGGTCCAGTACTTCTTCTTTTGTCATGCGATTAAACAACCCCGTTGGCATCGCCGAAGTCTTGGAGATGCGTAGGTCTAAGATCGCGTTGCGATCGATGGTGACTCGTTCGTTCGGATCGGTCAAGTCTGTATTTAAGACCATCGCGTCGCCATCCCTACGCACTCCAAGATTGACGATGACACCTGTATACACATTGCCATCCTCGGTTAAAACTTTGACCGAAGAAAACTGGTCATTGATGACTTTGCTCGGGTTCACGACTTGATCGAGCAAACCGTGGGCTGAATAGCGCCGGCCCGCGGAGGAAAGATCAGGGCCGGTCATGCCGCCTTGATTCCGAAATCGGTGGCAGGCGTAACATCCTGATGCCGCAAACATTTTTCGGCCGTTGGCAAAGTCGCGATGCGCTAACCCTGCATCAGCGGCTAGGGAGAGTTCATCCAAGGTCCATTGCTTTTCGCTTCTACCTGCAAAGACTTCACCGAAGTTTTCCAAAGCAGATTTCTTGACAGGTTTCTTGCCAAGTACCTCTCGCAAAGCCCGCTTCTCCTTCGGGCTCAGTGAAGCAACTGCATCGTCGCGAATGAACTGAATGAACTTCTCAAAACTTGCTCCCCCTCGGTAGTTTGCCGCCTTTAGAAACCAGTGGAAGTACTCCGCGCGTAGTTTTGGCGTCCAACCTTCCTCCAAGAATCGAATCGAACGAGCGTATTGCATTTGCTCTTCCTGCGTTGGCGCGGATTCGATCAATGTCATCGCCTTGGCGGCAAGCGAAGGAGATTGTAGCCAAGCTAGTGTTTCGCAAAGAAGCCAATTCAGCTCAGGCATCTCGGCAGGAAAACGCGGATCCAATGCAGCAATAAGCGCTTGGACCACCGATTCATCGGGACGCCCAAATCGATGGAGTACGATTTGCAGTGCACGCTGCAGTATCAAATCGTCTTCTTGGCTCAAGTCTTCGAATTCCATCGAGAGAATTGCAGCGAGCATCCTGTCACGCAGCAAACTCCTTCCAGCCAACACATCCTTATTGCGATGTTTTTCGCATTGACCACTGGCTCGCGCCAAAGCCAGTAAAGCAACGATCTGTTTCTCTGGATCTTTCTCCTCCAACGCTCGGTCCACCCAAGCGTCAACAGGCTGATGCTCTATCGCAGTGCGCGCCGCAAAGCGAATGAACCGATCTGGATTGGACAAGTGCGGCCAAGCTAAATCTATTGCTTGCGGGTCCCGTCGACCATGAAAGGCTTCCAACTCGCGGCGCAATTCGCGTGCCTGCGCGTGTCTTTCATCCGCTTGATTGCCATTTTCGCCGGCTATGTTCGATTCTTTGCCAACGTATCGGACACGATAAAGACCCGACTGCACCCGCCGGCCGCCGATGGTGAAGTACATCGCTCCGTCACCAGGATGAATAATCGCATCGGTGATTGGCAGCGGAGCACCGGTTAGAAACTCTTCTTTGGTGGCCGTGTATGAGGAGCCGTCCGGAGTCAGATGGACTGCATAAAGTTTGCCCCAACTCCAATCGAGCGCAAACAGAGCTTCCTGGTACTTCTTCGGAAACTTTGCTCCATATCCAAAAGTAACACCGGTGGGCGACCCTGGACCGATGTCGAGAACAGCTGGCAAATTATCGGCGTAAAAAGGAGGTCGTTTGCCTGCTCCGTTTCGCCAGCCGAACTCCGAACCGCTGGTAACTTGGCAAATAAGCGTGGGACGGTACCAAGGAGTATTGAAGTCATACTCCATGTCAGCATCATACGTGAATAATTCGCCGTCACGATTAAAGGCCGCATCAAAAATGTTGCGAAAGCCATTGGAAAAGGCTTCGAAGTTTTTCCCATCCAAATCGGCTTTGTAAATAATTCCGCCGGGAGCCAGAACACCGCGATTGTGTCCTCGACCATCTGGAAAACTTGGCAAAAGATGGTCTTCGCCCCAGATCTGAGGAACCTGCGATGACGCGGCAAGTTCCGTTGGTTTGGTGCTGTTGCCCGTCACCAAAAACAGAGACTTGCCATCTGGACTCGGCACGACCGCGTGAACTCCGTGGTCGCCACGTGCTTCTAAAGCACGCAGCAATTCCACTTGGTCCAATTGGCCGTCGTTGTCGCTATCCGTCAGGCGATATAGCCCGGAGGAGATTTTCTTTTCGTAGTCGTTGACGCCGACGTAGAGCGCATCGTTGTGCCAAACCATACCATTGACGGCACGAATATCTGCAGGCACCGGTTGAACATCATCGAAAGCTAGGGTCTCGCCAACTGGTGGCGGCTCAACGCGATAAAGTCCGCCAAACTGATCGCTGACCAACAATCGGCCTTTGTTGTCCGTGCACAAGTTAACCCAAGATCCCTGTTGCTCGCTTGGCACGGAGTAAAGCAGCTCTACCTCAAAGCCTTCCGCAACTTTGATTCGATCAATGGGCGTAGCCTGGTTGCCCTTCGCTTGGGAAGAGCTCGGCGAAGCCGAGTTTTCTTGCGCTGTGGCAGAAGCAGAATTGAGAATGCAAACAAGTCCAACCCAAGAATTCCAAAGCAAAGCTAAGCAACTCGCCTTCATGGGATTCCTCTACTTTCTCGCTTCAAACAACAGGTTGAGCAAACCCAAGACGCAAACTAGCTGACTCACAAGCCAAATTGACGGTGGCCAGGCTGAGAACGGCGCTAGCGCGCTTCATACTTGAGGCCTTCTAGCAATGTGCCGTTGGGCTTGCGCACTCTGCACCCAAATTGCCAGCCACCACCGTGATCGGTGACTTTGAGCTTCAGTTCATTCCATCCTTTTTGTAGGGTCGCGGCAGCTTGGACATCCCGCGGTTTGCAACCACCCGTTCGCCACTTCTGATGGATTAGCTCTCCGTTGAGCCAAATCTTGAGTGCATCATCACTCCCGCCTTCGACTTGTACCTTCTGCTTTACCGGCGACCAAACCATTGTGCGCACGAACGCAGAGCAATGATCCTTTGCGCCATAAGCAGCTTCCAGATTGATGTCCCAGCTTCCGATCCCCTTGGTCAGCGGCTCCCATTTGAGACTCGATGTATTCCTTTGCTCCGGCTCGAAAACCGCGTTGAAACTTGCTTCACCACTTGTAATCTTGGGGTCGACAAAGGGACCGATCGCGACCCACTCAAGAATATGGTCTTCGTACTTGTCGATGTCATTGAGCACGTTTTGCCCTCGTGCCTGAACATCCGGATGTGAAACTGACGCGAGTACGTTTAGCAGAATCGCTCGAACTCGGTCCTTGTCTTTCTGACGGAGCTTGTAGGCAATTCTAATCGCCGCAATTGCGGCTGTAGCTTGCAGCTGCCGATTGGAGAATAGTGCTTTTGTGGATTCGATCGCTTCGAAGGACTCGCAGTTCAAACCTATTTCGTTGAGTACGAGCTTCTTGTTCTCCAGACTCTTGCAGGACTCCAGAAGAGTCAGGAACAGCGCTGCGGGCGATTCTGAATTCGCAGCGATCCGAATGTATCCGTTGAGGGCCGTCGCCTTGAGTTCCTTCGTCGGTGCACTTTCAACCAATGGAATCAGGTCACGGAGTGCACTGTCATTGGGCCAGCTCGCTAGGGCTTCAATTGCAGCGACCTGGATTGAATCATGCGCGGAGCCAAGCGCACTGCGCACTGCGGCCAGCGCATCTCGGTCACCAGCTTTCGACAATTGGCGAATCAGGATCGGAGACCATACGCCCTTGGCATTGGACAGTGCCCCAAGCAATATTCTTGATCGTTCGGTGGTTTCATGGATGCGACCAAGCACACGCCCTAATGCCGTTTCAATCTCTGTCAAGTCTTCGTCCTGGTTTGTGCTAGCGCCAAGTTCGATGAGTTTGTCCACGTTGCTGACGTCAGCCAAGTATCCACATGCCTTTATAGCGGCCGTGCGAATGGGTAGTTGCTTCGACTTCGCGAGAGAGAACATCATCGCGGCACTGGGGAGGTGTTTCCGCACAGCTAGTGTCTCAATAGCAATAACTCTAGTTTCCTCGTTTCCTTCCTTGGCAGCGTTCTGCAAAAAGAGGCCAGCATTCTTCACGCGAGCCAAACTAAATAGAGCTATGCGTTGCACCGCAGCATCTCTATCCAATGCGGCTTGAAGTAGTGTATTGACCGCTTCGTTTCCTTGCAGGCCTCCCAATGCTTCGATAGCCGCAAGTCGGATTTCGATGACTTCGCTGTCCGCGGCTTCGGCAATCGCTGGAACAATCGTTCTTCCGCCCCGACGCCCCAGCGATTTGACTAACAGTACCTTTATGGAGTCGGGAACATTCCTGAGCGCGCCAACAAATTTTTCGCTGGCGTTTTCACCCTTGATCTCTTCAACCAGATTCGCTGCGGTGGCAGCGAGGGTCGCATCTTCGGCCCGCATGGCTGCTACAACAAGGTCAACGGCTCGTTCTTGCTTTGCCGCGATGAGACCTCGGAGGCCTGCGGCGCGGAAAGGTCCATCACTCTCGAAAACAGTTGAGTAGATTTCACCAGCTTGATCGGGAGAACCAGCAGCAACCAACTGCTCTGCACAACTTAACAACGCTACATCAATGGCTCCAGCCAAACCGCTAGACGCATTGGGACGTCTGGACTTCAGCGCGTCTACCGAAGACTCGCCTCCAAGACGCCCTAATGCACGAGCTGCGGAGGCGGCTAGATCTAAGTTCGCGGATTCAAGCCGCTCAACGCAGTCCTCAAGCATGGGACGATATTTTCTGGCGGACAGAGAATTCAAAATACCAATTTGCAATTCCAGAGGAGCCTTCCCCAGCGCGTCATGCATTGCCGCAAGAGCCTTCTCGGTACCGATGCCTTGAAGTGTGTAGCGTGCAAAGGAGGAAGTCTCCGCATCCCCGAGATATTCTGATATCGCTGCGATACACTTGTCGGTTCCTACAACTCGCAGCTGGCGACAAATGATGCCGCGACCAACTGGGTTTGCCTCCTGCAGTGCGTCAATCAACTTCGATTCGATCGCTTCTCGCAATGGCGAGTTGGTAGGTAGTTTAAAAATGGTTTGTTCCAGGCCTTGCGGAACGTTGCCACCCTGATTGAATTCAAAAGACTTTATTTGAGAAAGTTGTTCATCAATCTTAGCAAGGATCTGCGCGTCATCTGCGAGTACTGCCAAGGGGTTTGACAGAACCAACGTCAACGTTGCAAAGCAAAGGAAAGAAGAATATAGCATGGGAGATTGTCGCTAAGTTGTGGGAAAGAAAAGCTGCACTTATTGGGCTCTGAAGAGTATTTTATCCGGTTTGCCACATATCCCGGGCGGGTCGGTCCATCCAGCGTCTGGCCTCTTCGTCTCCGAGGATTTCTTCTTTTTCCGGATCCCAGCGGAGCGGTCGATTCAGCCAGTAGGCGATGTTCGCTAAGTGGGCACAAGTCGCTGTACGATGCGCCGCCTCAACGTGGCGAAATGGTTTTTCGCGAGTTTCCACGCAGTGCAGAAAATCGCCAAAGATTCCGCCTCTTCCCTTGTAATTGGGGATATGAATGTCAGGCGTTTTGAGCTTTCCTGCCTTGCGATCTTCTCCCGAGATCTCACCCTCTGAACCGCGGAAATTGATGATTCCACCCCAGCCTCCTCCGTGATGAATTCTCTGACCATTGGCGAACTTGAAAACCAAGTTTTCATATTCGCCGTTGGGCGGAATGATCTCCGTCGGTCCTGTCAAATGCAGTTCCAGTGCGAACAAGCAGCCACCAAAAGTATGGCATCCCCAGTCCGTCGTGCTTCCGCCGGAGTAGTCGCGAAACGGCCGAAAACCTCCACGAATGAGTGTTTGGTGAAATGGACGCCAAGGTGCGGGACCAAGCCACATGTTCCAGTCGACGTCTTCAGGTGTTTCTTGGGGCTCTAAATAGCAGGGCCCGGAAGGACCGCCAACATTGGCCCACGCATCAGTTACTTCACCCAAGGCACCGCCACGCACCATTCTATGAAACCAGTTGTAATCTCCCCAGACACGTTGGCTACCGCCTGAGTAGACGCGTCCGGTTTGTCGGACGACATCGCGAAGCTCCTTACCCTGATTTATGGTCAAAGTTTCCGGCTTCTCAGAATAAACGTCCTTGCCGCGTTTCATGGCTTCAATAGCGATTGGGACATGCCAGTGATCCGGCGTTCCAATTAAGATTGCATCGACATCCTCACGATCAAGCACTTCACGGAAATCGCTGTACATCGCGCAGTCCTTGTTTCCGTTCTTGCGATCTACGATCTCCTTAGCCATCTGACAGTGGGAACCAACAACGTCGCAAACGGCAAGCCCCTGGACCTGCTGAAAATTCACGAAACCATTCAAGTCACCGCGACCTTGTCCGCCCATTCCAATTCCAGCAAAACCAATGCGTTCACTGGGTGCTACAGCACCGTCGCGCCCGAGGGCCGAGGAAGGAATGATGGTTGGAGCTACAGCCGCAGTGACTGCCGCGCTCTTCAAGAATCTACGCCGCGGGTGGAGTTGTTTGGCCATGGTATCTCTGATTCAGGAGCGAGTGACGTTGGAAGGAGTGTGGAGTGCCGACAACAGAGCTCGTTTGAGGGTCGCAACAGGGAAACAAGCTGAAGCGTTAAAACTGCCGGCGCAGTTCAACCCTTATCATACAACAGATTGAATGGCACTTTGAGCAGAAACGCTGGCGGCGGGAGGTTAATCCGAGTTTGTAGCGGAAGAGAAGCTGGTGACAGGAAGATGGAGGAGGAGCGAGAGCGAGGAAGAGGAAGACCGCCTTCGGCTTGCCGTTAAACAAAACAGCCGGGGGAACCAAACAGGCGGTGGAACCAAACAGGCGGGGGGATAAAACAGCCGGGGGGATAAAACAGCCGGGAGAAGGAGAACAAAACAGCCGCGAGCCGGCGGTGATGACTTAATTGTCGAGGGGCTGCAGCGTGAAATGCTTGAGTGCAATGCCGTATTGAGGTGGCTGATCACGCCAGAAGCGAAGTGTATTGGTGCCAGCGGTGAGCTTGATTGTCACAGGCTTGGAATCCCCCCAGATGCCAACCGTAAATGGAAGCTCCAGGACGGATTCCGATTTGTCTTTGTTGACCGCAACTTTGAGTTGTTGCCCAGCTCGCGGCGTAACGACTTCGGCAGACAACAAATAATTGCCCGATCTTTCAACTTCGACCTGATACTCCAAACGTGATTTCGTACCCTGGCTCGGCCCGGTAGGATCTTGCTTGGGACTTTGGGAGTAGTAGCTACGCGAGTATTTGTCAGAAATCCGTTCGCATACATTCCCGTAAATGTCGTAGAGTCCAAAGGGATTGGGCTTCTTCTGTCCGACTGGATGCGACTTGGCGCCCGCATTGGCTTTGTACCAAGCGTAGCCCGCAAGCTCGTTTGGATCCTGGCCGAAAAACCAAGTCGTTTCCTTGCCACCGCGACTCGCATACTCCCATTGCGCCTCGGTTGGTAGGCGCACGTCCAAGCCCGTCTTTTCAGCCAGCTTGCCGCAAAAGTTCAACGCATCGTCTTCCCCGACGTTGTCGACTGGACAGTCATCTCCTTTAGTCGACTTGCTCGGGTTTGTGCCCAGGATAGCTTGGTACTGAGCCTGCGTCACTTCGTATTTGCCCAAGTAAAAACCCTTGGTCAACTCAACTTCGTGCTTCGGAACCTCAACGCATTGGAAACGCCCGTCGGTCGTGCTTTCTCCGCCCATCATGAACTTTCCTGGCGGAATGTAGACCATTTCCATCGAAATGCCATCGCCAAGATCGAGCGTCATATCCTTGGGGGTTCCTTTGCCGAAATAGGACACCGCGGCGCGCAAGCCCCAGTTCTCGTATTTGCCATATCCGCCGCTCAAAAGCCGTTTACCCGAAGTGCAGGCATCGGGTTCACCCTTCCAAGTTCCGCCACGCAGAACGGTCTGACCTTGAGGAAAAAACCTCGGAAGGAAGACCTGCAAACCGCCTCCGAAGCTCTTCATTGCAATGACTTCCCGAGTATTTCCAGACGGCTTACTGTAAGCTGCAGCCGAAATGGTGATGACTCCGTCTCTCGCAAACGTGATCCGTCGATCTGATTCGGTTACGGGTGAAGCCAAGATCTTCTCCGCCACGGTTGGCTCATTGGCTTCTCCCAAGTCCTCGCCAAGTGCACCCAGCGTAACAGCCTTGGCATCCTCGATGATCTCTCGCTGCTTGCGGAGTGCTGTGGCATTCCAAAATTCGGGCTTGTCCGCGCTTTCGCCGAAAGCCCTTTTCTCACCGACAACATCGCCAATCCATTGCGCTCGCTTTACTTGAAGGAATGCATCTGGGTTGCTTCTGGCTTGCGTGCTAGCGAGAAAATCAACGTCCTTGTCGTAACGCGTTTTAGTCCATCCGCATCCCCAGGCTCCGCCAAGGTTCACTACCCATCCTTCGGGTGTCCAATGCGCTAGCGCCGCGTGACCACGACTTGGGCGAGCGGTCGTTGGAATCCCAAAGGCCCTCAGAATGAATCTCCCGAAGAAGGCACGTCGACCGCAGACTCCACCATTCATCAAAATGTTCTGGTACTTTTGCAACTCGGGCAAGTCATACTTCACGTCGCCCGATCCATATTTGACGTCGGAAGTTACGATGCTGACATAACGCCATCCCCTATCTGAATTGTAGATGTGGTCCGGCCGAAAGTTTCTTAACATCTCACGTCCCCAGGCGAGCGTGGAATCAGGCTCGTCGCCATCAACGACCATCCGCAACTCCCAAGTACTCAATTGCTCGAATGCCGGATCCAACTCACCCTTCAAGAATGCTTCTTCGTAATGCAAGTAGCGTTTGACTGGATCCACGCTTGCGGGAGCGACTGTTTGCTCAGCCGGATTGGACTGCTCAATGGGAACCGCATGCTCCAGGCTGATTGCCATGGCGAGACGCTGAAGCACACCTTTTTCAGCTTTACCCTTCGCACGTACACGGACGATATCGCGGTAGATTGCGATCGCTTGTCCGTATTCAGCTGGACCAACACCCTTCCGCCCGAGCGACTTCGCCTTAGCCCCATCGGCCACCAACATTTGCAACATAAACTCGGGAGACTTGCGGACATTCTTCAGCATGATCTCGTTTGCATCAAATTGCTGAGCAAATTTCGCGAGCCCAACAGGCGTTGCCTCGTGCAAAAGGACAAACTCAACCAGTGCCGCATCCAACTCATTGCTCTCGAGGAAATCGTCAACGATCGCTTGATCCGAATCGCTGCTCGGAATCTTTCCTATAATTTGCTCGCGCAGGTCGTCCTTTCGCGCCGCGTATTGAGCTTCGAGCTGAATACCAACGCCTGTGAGCTCAGTCGAAAACCCATCCTGTAGCGCGTAAACGGCACTTGTTGAATAGAGTGCCACAATTGCAAGAGCCGCTAGGCAAGTCTTGATTCGCATCAGTATCCAGTCCCACGTTTGAGTTCGTTTTATCATCAACGTTTTCCAAGGCCCAAAGTACCACAAAGACTTTGGTCCATCCGCAGGTTCGCAGGCAGTAGGCGCTAGGCGCTAAACCCACAGCCCTAAGCATTCATGCAAGCCGCCTCGGCTTACTGAACGACCTTGGATTCTTCATAAAGCAGCTTTCCTTTTTCATCGTAAAACGAAAAAGTTAGCGTGGCCTTTGCAGCAGCAGTGGTTGGCTTTATGGAAACCATCAGGAAGCCGCCAGATGGTTCGGTCTGAGTATGGAGGTGGCGAATCTTGCCTTCAGGATCGGTGCCGGCCGGATCGCCAGGTAGCCGTCCTAAACGCGAATTTGCATCGACAAGAGCACCGCAAGAGAATTCTTCTAATCCCCGTGGATTCACTGCGTGGTATTGCCAATGACGATCACCGCAAACCATGTAGAACGACCCTTTGTCGAGCCCTTCAGCTTTTAGAAAATCGAAGAACTCCATTTGCTCGGTTTGAAATCCACCGATGTCCACGTGGTTGTCATTCTTGCGTTTGTCATCCGGGCCAATCATCGGCGTGGGTGACACAAGA
>JBCCEO010000075.1:0-17234 GCA_039030255.1 Planctomycetota bacterium
GCAAAGGCGACAAAATCTTCTTCTCAAACGACGGGACACGAATGGTAGTTCATACAGTTCGAGGAACCATTAGCATTTACGACGTAAGTTCGTTGAACAGGTAGCTGTATCTGACCAACGATTTCAACGCAGTCGGCTGACGGATACCCAGAAGCTAAAAACCGAAAGACTCTAAGTCCGTCTCGGGTGCTTCTTGATATCCTTGCGGCTCCATCGAGCAGCCTGCTCGTCCCTGGCTGAGCGAACGGATGGCCGAAGAGTAGCCGAAGAGTTCCTTCAAGGGCGCGGAGGCAATCACGCCAGTCATGGCCCCGCGGGATTCCGTCGAGTCGATGATGGCACGACGCTGTTGCAAATCCCCGACGATGTCCCCGACATAGTCTTCGGGCGTGATGATATCGAGCCGCATCACGGGCTCAAGCAACTTGGGCTTCGCCTGGTTGAGCGCTGCGTCGAAGCCATCGTTGGCTGCGATCCGAAATGCAACTTCATCGGAGCCAACTTCGCGCATCTCGCCGCCTACCAAACTGATTCGAAATCCGGAAAGAGGAAAGCTTCCAATCATTCCGCCACCAACGGCTCGCCCACGGAATTCTTCCATGATGGCATCTTTGAGTTCAATTGGAAGGGCTTCTTCGCCAAAGAAGCGATCGAGCACGATAACATCTGCGGCAGGGTCGTCGAGAGGCTCGACTTCAATTTTGACTCGGGCGAACATCTGCGTAGCGCCAATCTGACGGTTGCACTGACCTTCCACGACGACTTTGTTGGTCACCGTTTCGCGATAGTTCACACGCGGTTTGTAGAACTTGACGTTCAGATTGAAGTCCCGCGTCAAACGATGCTTGATGACATCCAAGTGCAGTTCGCCCATGCCGCTAATGAGCGTCTGGCCGGACTCTTCGTTTTCGACCGCGTCAAAAGTCGGATCTTGTCGTTCCAGCATTTCGAGCACTTCGGACAACTTCTTGCGGTCCGTGGTATTTTCAGGCTCGATGGCCATCGAGATCACGGTTTGAGCAAACTCGATGCTGGGCAGTTGAATAAAGTCCTTAGAATCGCAAAGCGTATCACCGGTAATCGAATGCCGTGGACCGATGGCGCAAGCGATATCGCCGCAAGAGAGCTGTTCGACTTGTCCCTCGCGTTCTTTCTTAGTTGCATGGATTTGCCAAAGCTGGGCAATATTTTCCTTTTTCTCGCGATTCGGGTTGTAGGCACGCGAGTTGGCTTTGACGGTTCCAGAGTAAACGCGAATCCAGTAGAGATCTCCAGTTTTCGCGGGCAGAATCTTGAACACCAAAGCACAAAACGGATCTTTGGGCGATGGCTTGCGTGAAAGTTGCTTGTCCGCCTTCTTCGGATCGATTCCGACAACAGGCGGACGATCGAGAGGGCAGGGCAGATAATAGCCGACGGCGTCGAGCAGGGGTTGAATGCCCATGCCGTGTAAGGCGGAACCGCAAAGCAGTGGCTGGATCTTGCGGGCGATGCATCCTTCCCGCAATGCCTTTTGAATGACCTCGTTGGAGATCTCTTTTTCTTCCAGAAACAACTCCATCATGTCATTGTCGATTTCGCAAAATCCCTCAATCAAGGACTCGCGGTAAACCTGGGCTTCGTCCAACATTTCCTCTGGAATATCTTCCGGCAGAATGTTCTTGCCATCATCGTCGCCGGAGAAGCGATACATCTTCATTTCAATTAGATCGATGACACCGCGGAAAGGATCGGCAACGTGTTGCGGTCCCATTCCAACTGGGATTTGAATCGGTAGCGGCTTGGCATTCAAACGCGGTGCAATTTCATCCAGCACGCGGTAGAAGTCCGCTCCTTCGCGATCGAGTTTATTGATAAAGACGATGCGCGGCACCTTGTACTTGTCTGCTTGCCGCCAAACCGTTTCACTCTGCGCTTCCACTCCCTCGCGTCCGCTAAAAACGACTACCGCGCCGTCGAGGACTCGCAGGCAACGTTCGACTTCGGCCGTAAAGTCGACGTGGCCAGGTGTGTCCAACAAGTTAATGGTGACATCGTTCCAGTTGAAGGTCACGCAAGCAGAGTAGATCGTGATGCCGCGGTTTTGCTCTTCTGGATCATCATCGGTTTCTGTCGTACCAGTATCGACACCGCCCGCTTTGTGCTTTGCACCGCTCACGTACAGCATCCGTTCGGTGACGGTTGTTTTCCCGGCATCGATGTGGGCGATGATTCCAATGTTGCGTAGGGACTCAAGTTCGCGAGCCATGATGTTTCCAGTTCTGGTTTTAGAGAACTCGTTTCGGGTTCTTTTCGTTGCCATATGCAACGTGTTTGCTGAAACTAACTCTCCCTTGGGGAGAGTCGGACGTAATGCGGCCGGAGAGGGCCGCTTTGTTGCAAAGACCTCTGGGGCTCCAATCCTGGAGCTCCGATGGCCCTACCCGCTCGCATTACTCGCGACCTTCCCAGGGGGAAGGTAAGTTTTCGACATTTCTCCGACGACGCCACGGGCGCATAAAAATAGCCGCGCAATCTCAGAGGACGACGTGGCTATGGATTGTTTCAAATTACCAAGCGAAGTGAGCGAAGGCCTTGTTGGCTTCTGCCATACGGTGTGTGTTTTCGCGGCGGGACATCGCTGTACCTTCCTTGCGATACGCTGCCAGCAGCTCTTCTGCCAACTTCTCGTGCACTGCACGTCCTTTCTTTTCGCGAACGGCTTGCAGCAACCAGCGAATAGCCAAGGATTGTTGCCGAGCTTTGTTGACTTGCATTGGTACTTGGTACGACGCACCACCGACTCGCTTGGAGCGAACTTCGATGAACGGCTTCACGTTCTCGATCGCCTGTTCGAAAACTTCAATCGCCGGCTTGTCCGTTACCTTCTTTTCGATGTAGGCCAGTGCATTGTAGAAGACGCGCTGGGCGGTTGTCTTCTTGCCGTCGTACATCAAGCAGTTGATAAACTTGCCAGCTAGCAATGATTGGTGTTTTGGATCGGGGCGCAGTTGGGTGCGGCTTGCGGTAATCTTACCCATGAGCTTTGTTTGTTCCTAAGTGAATGATTTACTTCTTGGCACCGTAGCGGCTACGAGCTTGCTTGCGTCCGTCGACGCCCAAAGTATCGCGAGCTCCGCGTACGACCTGATAGCGAACACCTGGCAAGTCTCGAACTCGTCCGCCACGGACGAGAACGATTGAGTGTTCCTGAAGGTTGTGACCTTCACCAGGAATGTATACCGTGACTTCCTTGCCATTAGATAGACGCACCCGCGTAATCTTCCGCAAAGCCGAGTTTGGCTTCTTGGGTGTCATTGTACGCACTTGCAGGCACACACCTTGTTTGTGCGGGCACTTGTCCAACACGACCGATTTGGTCGTTTTCTTCTGTACCTTTCGGTTTCGTCTAACCAACTGATTGATGGTTGGCATGTTATTTCCAAGCCTAAAAACTGTTGAATGAATTCATTAACTTTACGTTCGACGACAAACGTCGAGCTCAGCAATGTCGCGAATCCGTTGCGACTCTTTGCTTGTCATCAGTACCAGAGGTGGGACTCGAACCCACACGCCCTTGCGGGCACTGGATTTTGAATCCAGCGCGTCTGCCAATTCCGCCACTCTGGCATTAAGCGAGAAACAGCGTAAACAGGGCTTTTCCCACGAATTTAGACCGAAGAATTTAATCGAAAAGCGAAGTTTCCCACAAGCCCCGATGGCGAAATGCCCCAAATCTTTCCAGTTCCACTGCCTCTTTTCGGCATATTTGGCAAGCTTGGTAAGAATCTTGCCCCCAAAAAGCCATTCTCTAGCCCGAAGAGTCCAAGGATTGGCCCGCAAAGTGCAATATCTAGAGCGTAGAGCTAAAGTATCAGCAATTCTGGCAGCCCCCACATTCAGTGCGGACTTTCCGAAGTTGTACACTGGCGCGGTATCGCTGAGCGTTCTCATTTCGCGAAGCGTTTTTTCGAGCGTACTCATACGACCCGAGAGAAGATAACATGTTCACTCCTTTTTTCGACTTCACGCTGCTTGCGATCATGATCCCGTGCTTCCTGATGGCAATGGGTGCACAATGGCTGGTAAAGTCGGCTTTTACTCGCATGAGCAAAGTTCGAGCCTCGATGTCTGGCTTCCAAGCAGCTCGCAAAATCCTCGATCACCATGGGCTCTACGACGTTCAGATTGAACCCGTCCAAGGAAAACTGTCGGATCACTACGACCCGACCGCAAAAGTAGTAAGATTGAGCCCAGAAGTCTACCAAGCCAACTCGATGGCAGCGGTAGGAATTGCCGCCCATGAAGTCGGTCACGCATTGCAGGATGCGAAACGTTATGCACCGCTCGTGATCCGCAATATTGCTGTCCCAGCCGCCAACATTGGAACTGGATTCGGCTCGATGATGATGGGAATTGGCCTAATGCTGCTGTTCACTGGCTTGGCTCCCTTGGGAAAATTTGTTCTGCTTGCTGGCATCATTTGTTTTGCCGGAATGGTGTTCTTCCAAGTTATCAACTTACCGGTCGAGTTTGACGCTAGCGCTAGAGCGAAACGCGAACTCGTCGACCTGGGTATCGTCTCCAACGCCGAAATACATTACGTGGGCAAAGTGCTCAACGCAGCCGCATTGACCTATGTCGCGGCGACGCTGCAAGCAGTCCTGACCTTGGCCTACTACATTTTCCGCTATATGCAGGCCAGCCAAAGCCGCTAGCGACTGCTGTCGATTGCTGAGCGAAAACAATAAAACCACGACTCGGCTATGGATTGGTCGACTTTGAGGCCTTTTTGACGCTCTCGCCGTAATGCCTAGAATAGAACTTGTCGTGTCGTAGTGCCACGTCTTGGTTTTGCCCGACTTGCTGGTCCACGCGCATCGACACCTCGTAACCCTCGAAGACACGCTCCCAACTTCAAGAAGCTCCAAAGGGAAGAGCATGGAAAAATGGCTGGCCGCTTTGCCGGTTTACAACGAAGAAGGTTACGTGGACGAAGTCCTGACCGAAGTGTCCAAGTACGCTGAGAATATCCTGGTCGTCAACGACGGTTCTACGGATCAAACTGCAGAGCGTCTTGCGTCTTGGGCGTCCGTACAAGTCGTGCAGCACGAACACAATCTAGGCTACGGTGCTGCTCTAAAGTCTGCGTTCCAATACGCGATAGAAAACGACTACGAGTACCTAGTGACGCTCGACTGCGACGGACAGCACCAACCGAAACGAATTCCTCGCTTCATTTCTGCTTGTGCAGGCGCAGATATTGTTTCCGGGAGTCGCTATCTCAAGCAATATTCTGAGGACAGCGAAGCGCCAACGCAGCGTCAGTTCATCAATCGCCATATCACCGGGCAGCTAAACCAAATGCTTTGTTTGCAGCTGACGGATGCATTCTGTGGTTTTAAAGCCTATCGAGTAGAAGCCTTAAAGAAGCTCGACATACAGGATAACGGTTATGCCATGCCTTTGGAGTTATGGGTTCAGGCAGCAATGCGGGGAATGAGGATTATCGAAGTTCCCGTGCCGCTGATTTACCTGGATTTGACTCGTTCGTTCGGTGGCGCTTTGGATGACGCTGAGAAGCGATTAAGTTATTACAACCAGATTATCCAGTCGAGTGTCTTGGCCATGGAATCGCAAGGCTTTACACTACCCTCGCAGCAATCCGCAGGGCACGGTTGTCCATGACCTCCACCATCTCCGCCAGCTATCCTAACTATCGTGCTCCGCGAGAGCACGACGAGCGACTGATAATGCCAGAGATCCGCGATCTGGCATCGGCAGGATGTTGGCAACCAAGTGCTTTGCAATTCGACTCGGGTTCCTCCCAGGTGGAAGCTCTCGAATTCTGTGGCAAGTCTTTGCAGGAAACCCGTGGTCAAGCTCGACGCGAAGTCGTCGAACTTTCACTACGCCACACTTCCCAATACTTGGACACAATCACCCCCGTTCACCAAGACTCACTCGATAATCAACCGTTGATTCTGGGCGGACACCAGCCGGAACTTTTTCATCCGGGAGTGTGGTTCAAAAACTTTTTGATGTCCTCGCTCGCTCAACAGCAAGATGGGATCGCAATCAACTTTCTAGTCGATAACGATTTGTGTCGTGAAACTTCGATACGCGTTCCACAGCGTCTCGCAACCGGCAACTACACGACGCAAAGTGTGCCCTTTGATCGCCCGCGCGACGCCATTCCGTGGGAATTACGCAGGCTAGAGTCGGAGGATGCCTGGAGTAGCTTTCCTAAGCGAGTGCAAGACTTGTTAACTCAGTCAGGCTTGGAGCTTGCCCTCGTCCATGATCTTTGGGCAGACACGTTGGAACCGATCAGCAAGCACGGAAACATCGGTTTGGCGATTGCACAGGCTCGCCACCTGCTCGAACAACGATCTGGACTTCGCACGATGGAAGTTCCTTTAAGCGCACTTGTAAGCACCCGTGCCTTTGCGAGGTTCAGCATTCAGCTGATGTCTTGCCTACCCAGATTCCAGCAGATCTACAATTCTCAGCGAGAGGCCTACCGCAAAGCCCACAAGATTCGCAGCCATGCACACCCAGTACCAGCACTGGATCAGTACGATGGTTGGCTTGAGGGCCCTTGGTGGGTGTATCGCCCTGAAGCTCCACGGCGTCAACGCCTTTGGATCCGTTTCGTCAACGATCAGCTGATTTTGAGCGACCGAGCTGGTTGGCAAGCCGTGATCGAAGGTCGGCTTGATTGTGACAATGCAGCCACACAATGGCTTGAGATCCTTGGTGAAGGAGTCAAACTACGCCCACGCGCTTTGCTCACTACGATGTACCTGCGTTTGATGGTTAGCGACCTGTTCTTGCACGGCATTGGCGGAGGAAAGTACGATCAACTAACCGATAGTATCATTTCCGAGTACTTTGGCATTCAGCCTCCTCCCTTCGCCGTCGCTACCGCCACCATGCACTTGCCGTTTCCATCGGCACACAAAAGTGCGGCAGAAATTGAGGCTGCTATCCGCAAGGAACGCGAAGCTATTTGGGATAAGCGTTTTCATGCGGAACGCAGTATTGCAGAAAGCTCAATTGAGGCTCAGCAACTGGTCGAGGAAAAACGTTCTTTGCTCGGCAATATTCCACCTAAGGGGGAAAAATGGCAATGGCACCAGGACCTGAAGCGTGTGAACGCAGCACTCGCCGACATGGCCGATTCCGAACGGAACACTAACGCTGAAGCAGTGAAAGAGTTGCAATTCGAGCTACGACAAGCAAAACTTCTTGAGTCGCGCGAATTCAGTTTCTGCCTTTTTTCTAGTTCAGATCTGATACCAAAGCTTCATGCTCTCTCCTAAGCGTGTCAGCAACTGTGCAGGAATAATGACATTTCTTTGTAGTTAGAAGCTTCGAAAATCGCCCATCTCCCGCAAATCCTGCCTATAGTTGTCCTCGCGGAAACCATTGACGTTAGCGCAGGTATACGTCAACTTTCGCGCGGAATGTTTTGTTATACGCGTGCAAGATTCCGCGATACCAACTAGAAATCGATTGTTCTATCTTCACAAAGATTGCACATGCCCGAACCTGAAGAAACTCTGCTCCACAACAAGAACGCCGATCTCTTTCCTTTCGGGCAAACCTCATCGAAGGACTCAAGTCGGGCAATGATGATGCTTGGGCAAGATTTGTACGAATCTATGAGCCAATGATTTTTCAAATGCTGCGCAATCTCCACAAGCAGAGTTCCCGATCTTCGAGTTGAACTGCGCATCGGGAAATGTCTAACTCCTAGATAGATGGCCTAGCCGACGTGGCGTGCTACCCTTCGCCGCGGCGGATTTGAGAGCCGCCGAAGCGGATTTGGAAGCGGTAGATCTTCTTACGCTTCAAGGTGATTTCACCTGTTTGCAAATCAATGCGATCGGGCACATCGGCCAAATTGATGTTGGCTACTGCCTTGTAACCACGCTCGGAAAATATGTCGATCACCATCGCAAGAGCGAGAGCATCCTCAAAGATCGCATCCTCAGAATTGACTACCGCCATGCCAGGAATCGCATGCCGTTGAACGATGGGAACAAACCTTTCCTCGATCAGCTTAATGACTTGATGAAAAAGCTCTTGGTGCTCACGCTGGTAGCCGTCCATTCGCTTGACAAGTTCCTGACGAGCATGAATGGCTAGGTCCGAAGCGAGCGGCAGGTGGCGGACGGAGTCGTATGTCTTGGGATCTAGTTCGAGCGAAGACTGGTAATCCAGCTCCTTCCTGATGTTCTTTTCTACGCTATCAACATCGCCTTGTGCATTGATAAAGTGATAGTGAAAATGTTGCTTGAGCGACTGCAGCGCGTCCCAAGTCTGCTCCTTGAAGACCCGATACCGGTGCTTGGCCGCCGCTGGGTCTTTGTCTGTGGCTCGTTCCTGATACGGTGGTGGATCCCCTTCGGCAACGGCCCGCGCGTTGAGGTCTGCGATTTCACGGCCGCGTTTCAGTTGGCGATCGACACTGGTCTTTTCGTCGACGAATAGCACCATCACGTGAATGGTTGGCTTGCGAAAATTGGCCGCCATCGGAGTAGATCGATAGAGCCGGTATAGCTGGTTCATTTTCTGAACCAACAATTTGAGGCATTCGACTTGCACGCCTGTTCGAGGGAACCCATCCAGAACACAACCATCTTGGAATTCAGGATCCAGCAGCTTGCGAAATACAAGTGCCACTACCTCGCGATCCCCCACCATGCCGCCAGACTCTTTAATCTTTTGAGCCTCAGGAGTATTGAGGAGCGAACTGACGACGATCGGCTCGCAGGTAAGGTCACGGGCTCGCAAAATGAACTGCGTGTGCGTTCCTTTGCCAGATCCTGGAGCCCCGCCGAGCAGAATCAGCTCCTTCGAAAAGTGAAGATTCTCACGGCCAAAATCACTTTCCAAATCATTCCACACGTTCGTGAAAATGACCTGCGCATCCTTGACTTCTAAATTGTCAATCGGAGCATGCCGAAGCTGGGAAGCGGACTGTTGACTCATAGAATGATCTCTGGGATCGATCGGCGTTTGGGGCCATGCCAAAGTTAAAGGAACGGAAAACCGAATTTCAGCGATGCGAGGACTTAAAATCTTAAATCCATTTTCGCTTGAATCCAAGGTGGCTAACGGCAACCAATGAAGTAATAATCCCGCCTTTTCCAAAGTGGATGACAATAGATCCACTGCAGTAACGATGGTTGCGCACGTTTAGGCGGATTGAATGGTGACGGCAGGATAACGAGAACGGAACTTCGATGAAAGTCGTTTTGCTGGAGTGGATTAGTGGAAGTGGCTGCTACTGCGAAAATCATACGCAGAATCCGATGCAAGAATTGCTCGACGAAGCATGGGAGATGGCAGCTAGCTTGGCAAAATTCTTTGTCGAAGCCGGGCACGAAACGCAGTTTGTGCTCGAAGAGTCGATCGCATCCGCGCGTGCCGCAGCGTTGCTCGAAGCCAGCGATGTAGGCCAAACCATTACGATCGAGACAACGCCGTATCTTCAAGAATTGCAATCGACGACCAATCTCCAAAGCGTGCTCGATACTTGGAGGTCCATCGCACGGCAAAACGATTTGGCCGTGGTCATCGCACCAGAACTAGATGGAATCCTTGAGAGTTGTATTGGTTGGCTGAACGAGAACGGGATTCGCACTTGGAATTGCTTTTCCGATTTTCTTTCGGCTGCCTGTGACAAATGGAAATTCGCGGAAATGCTTGAGGCTACATCATTTCCTGATGGTGGCGAATCCAGGATTGCACCTCAGGCACTGCAGCAGACAGGCACTTTGCTTCACCCGCCTACTCACCTGCATTCAGATTTGACGCCCGAATGGTTGCAATTCTGCAGAGCTCATTTTGCTTCTCAGGAGTTTGTAATCAAACCAAGGTTCGGCGTTGGCTGTCTTGATCTTTACGTCACCGATTCTCCCGAGTGTTTTACCGTGTCATCGAGCGAGGAATTCATTGTCCAGCCCCTCGTCGACGGTCCATCATTCGGATGCAATGCAATAGTCAGGCCAAACGAAGAATGGTGCTGGATTTCACAAACGCGTCAAGTCTTGCACGAATCTTCAGTCACATTAGCTGAATACGCTCAAGCCCATCGAACCCTCGAATACAGCCGCTCCGAGCCCGCAGACATGCCGATTTCGCAGCAGTCGCTACGGGCTTTTGAACAAGCGCTCGGATTTGGCGCGTTGGGTTGGATAGGAACCGACTGGGTGCGTGACGCGGATGGGCGTTGCTGGCTGATTGAATGCAATGCGCGATGCACCAGTTCAGTTGTCGCATTGCAGCCGCAAGCCCAGGCGAGACTCATCGATTTCTTGAGCAAGCTCGCCTGAGCGACATCCAATCAGAAGAATTTACTTCGCCAGATTTTTCAACAGACTTACGCTGCCTTCAGTCGGGCAATTGCTTCTTGAGCTTCATCGCAGCCGGCATCCAAAGCGCGTTGATAAAACTCTAGTGCCTTGATTCGATCCGGTTCCACTCCGGTTCCGAATTCGTAACAATCACCGAGCTCAGCAATACAGTCCGCATCGCCAAGTTTTGCCCCCTTCTCGTAGCACGCGATCGCTTTGTCTTCGTCTGGTTCAACACCGAAACCGCCAGCAAAACAGGTTCCTAGAGGCTGGAGGGCAAGTGCAATGCCCCCAGCGGCTGCCTTTTGGAAATAGGTAAAAGCTCTCTCAGGATTTTCTTCGACGCCCATTCCGGTCCACAGGCTGAGGCCCGTCAGATAAGAACCATTCACGTTTTCTGCTTGGGCCGCATCGTGATAGCACTGAAACGCCAGCTTCTCGTCCTTGGCAAGGCCCTCACCTGCCTCGTAGCGTTGACCTAGGTCGACTAAAGCTTGTGAGTCGCCGGCTTCAGCACCGGCGATGAGGTCTTGGATCAACTCTGCATCCGGCGAGTCTAAATCATCAACATGCACAACCAAATCGCGGTCATCAATTGGAGGAAAAGCATCAACGAAGAGTTCGCCAACGAACTTTGATTGTCCCGATTCTTGAATCGCCTGCGCCAACCCCATGGAAAGCACCTCGCCGCGATACGAATGAAAACTAGTAGCGCCAATTCCATCGGCCCATTGATCAAAAGTTTCCTCAACGAGCATTTCGAGTTCTGCTTCCGTGAGTCCCCGAGATATTTCAAAAATGGTGGTGACCCGCAATTCCTCCCCAACTTCATCGTAAACAAATCGCACACGCCCGCCGCCTTTAACAACCTCTTGCAATGCATCCGATAGCTCGTTCCAGCATAGTTGCTCAGAATGCATGCCATGAAGAACATTCAGATCCTCACCACAAACCAATTGCCCCGAGGTTGGGTCATCTCCGTAAGTTTGTGCAATTGCTGACAGAATAATTCGTGGCATAGCACCTTCCTTGGTGATAGTGTCCAGAAATGGAAAACAGAGAATAGAAATTAGGCCTCTGATGGGCCGGACGCAATTGGAGCTAGCACCGTAACATCACCTAACTCGGTGTTGAGGACTGCGCCCTCATCGAAAGTTCCGCGCCGCAAGACAGCCAGAGCCTGGCAACTTTCCTTTGCGACGGATGTTACTTCTCCAGCATCCTTCTCGCCTTGCTTGATTTTATCCCCGACCTTGGGAGCACTTCCGGATGGGAATTGCAAGCGACACATTTTCTTGTTCAATTGTCCTCGGGCGTCGAGTCGAGCTACCGTCTCCTGCCCCAGGTAGCATCCTTTCGTGTAGCTGATCGCCTGTGTATCGCGATCTAGTTCCTTGGGAATGGTTTTTTCCCCGATCTCGCGACCTTTGAGGGGCCAAAAATTCAGCACACGCAGCTCTTCAAACTCATCTGCAGAGCCCAGCTGAAGTTCGCCAACGCTGGCCCCATGTCCCAGCAGTTCGACGACACCGGGCTCCTGCTCTCTCGGCAGCACCAGCAAATCATAATCTGCAATCGGTGTAGGCAATCGTTGAATACCATCTGAACAATCTGCTGGAATATCGGGCTGAGCGACCAGCAAAAGCGTCTGTTGAGCAGACAGATCAGATATACGGGCATCTTCCCGAATGATGTAACGATCAATGTGTTCGCAAATCAAGCTCGGACTCGGATGCTGGCCAAACAGGCGGATTCGATCGGGCATTTTCAGCACAAAACCATGTGCGACAGTCCACCCTTTGGCATTGGTAACAAAGGACTCGCAGGAAGTGTTTTCTCGCAATGCCTTGATGTCGTTCGTGGTCAAGTTGTTAGCAATGGTCAATGCATCGGCGCCAATCACCTCAATAGAAATGCCCTCGTCGAGTTTAAAGAAAGGTCTATGCTCGCCAGACATTGCTTATCCATACATCAGAGACTACCGAGACTCGCCGGCAACAAATCTACAAACCCAACGCGTGAACTAGGACTGCTAACCCGACGCATGAGCCGGCATTAACAACCGGAAATGAAAGCGAGCAACGATGGCCCACCAGTACTCGCAATCAGGTATTACACATAAGCAATCAGCAATCGCTTGCTAAACAAGATGTCCACCACCACGTCGTCAGAAGCACTGTTGTTTGTAGTGTCCGTCTCGCCTTCGGCTGCAGCGACACTAGCAACATTTGTGATCGTGCCAGTTGCAGACGCATCTACCGTCGTGTTCAGGTTGATCGTAGCAGAATTGCCCGGTGCAAGCGTACCAATATCTACGGTGACAACTCCGCCCGATTCGACCACATTTCCTGCTGTGCTCACTCCACTGACGAAGGCCAGCCCTGTCGGCAATGCGTCCGTAAGTACCACACTTGTCGCGGTGGAAGGACCATTGTTCAGAACCACGATTTCGTAATTCAAACTTCCACCGGCGGCGACGACGGATGCGTTGTCTACTTTCGTGATTTGTAAATCAACCGTCGAGTTAATTGTCGTGGGCTCTGTAGCGGAGTTGTTCGACGTGTCGATTTCCGTCTCGTCTGCACTAACTGTTGCAGTATTAGAGAGGGTTCCAGTCGCGGCAGGGTCCACATTCACGACAATAGTGACGGTCGCAGAACTACCCGCCGCAATGCTCCCCAGATTTCCGGAAACGGTTCCGCTACTATCACTAACCGCGCCCTGAGAAGCATTCGCAGACGCAAATGTCACTCCTGCGGGCAAGGGATCGCTAAACTGCACGTTGTTGGCAGTAACTGCACCGTTGTTGGTGACTTGCATTGTGTAAGTCAACTGGTTCCCCGCGATCACCGGGTCTGCGCTATCGATCTTGGTCATGACCAAATCGACTCCGTCGTTGATCGAAGTTGCCTGAGTCGCCGAGTTGTTCGTCGTATCGGACTCAAAGTTCTGTTGATCGGACGTAACTGTAGCGGTGTTGGAAACAGTCGATGGAGCATTATTATCGACGGTCGCTGTAACGGTCACGGTCGCCGTACCGCTAGCATTCAGGCTGCCGATATCGACACTGAAACTACTGCTGCCAGCCGTTGGATTGTTCACCGTACCTTGCGTGCTTGACGCAGAAACAAAGGTCAATCCCGTTGGCAATGTATCATTCAACTGCACGTTGGTCGCTGCGGAAGGACCATTGTTGGTGACGACCATGGTGTAGGTAAGTGTTGCACCGCGATTAATCGGATCGATATCATCAACTTTGGTCACGGCCAAGTCAATCGATGGATTGATCGTTGTATCCTCAGTTGCCTGCACCGTAGTGCTCTCATCTGCGGTAGCGGTTGCTGTGTTAATTACACTGGTGCCAGCAAAACTTGGATCAACTGTCGTATTGACAGTGATTGTCGTCGATTCAGTTACCCCCAAACTCGGAACGGTCACAGTGAATTGGCTGCCATTGACGGCTACTGTTCCGAGAGTTGCGGTTGGGTTTCCGTTAAGCGTCAAACCAACTGGCAACGAATCGTTAATACTCACATTCGTGGCAGTGGACGGCCCGGTGTTCGTAACAACGATTGTGTACCCCAGTGCTCCACCAACTGCGACTGGATCAGCCGACTCTGTCTTGGTGATCGTCAGCGTGCTTGCTCGTGTGACGTCAACAGCGACCTGAGCCGTGTTATTTGCGGTATTCGCCTCGAACTCATCCGCTACTACCTCCACAACGTTATCAATGGCTGTTGCGGCGTTCGTGTCAGCGGGAAAGCGAACCGTAACATCAATCACATCTGTCTGACCCGCTGCCAGGTTTGCGTGTGTAACTGTGATTTCGCCAGTACTAGGCCCATTGGTCACTATGGTACCGCTAAGCGAACTCGTGACATTGACAATTGTGATGTCGGTGGGGGCGAAGTTCGGCAGATTATCGGTCAAAACGACATTTGTCGCATCGGAAGGCCCGTTGTTCGTCAAGTTGATGCGATAGGTCAATTCGTTGCCAGCGGTAACCGATGTCGCTCCTCCGAGCACTTCTTTGGTCACAGCCAAGTCAAGGTTGGGCACGAAACCGAAGTCAATCGTGAGTTCCGAATTGGCATCTGTGTCGCCATCGGTTACCGATTCCGTTGCGGACGCAAGTGTGATCAAGGCCGAAAAAACCTCTGCCCCTACGACATCCCCATTGTCATCATTGTTGACGCCGTCATCACCTGGAGCGGGATCATTTCCAGTACTGTTGAAGAAATTCTGTAAAGGCTGGCCTGGGTCTGAGGCGGTACTCGGAATGACAACGAAGTAGTTGCCTGGTAAGAGAGCGTTTGTTCCTCCAAATAGGTAGTTACCCGATGCATCGGTGGTGGTGTTAGCGACCTGTGTATCTCCGGCGCCAAAAGATCCGTCACCGTCGTCGATAAACAGCTGAACCGGCACGGAGGGAATCCCAACTTCGCCAGCGTCCAAAAGGCCATTATTGTTGGCATCTCGGAATACGCGATCGCCGATGGTCATCGGATTCAGGTTGGGAAAGTCCGCATCTGTAGTGGACAATCCTACAAGACCAACAAGATCTACCGAGACATCATCCGCAGCTCCCAGGTCAACCAGAATTCGAATCGCAGAGACTGCTGCAAAATTGGCATCCGCAGTTGCCGTCCCGAGTCTAGCAAAGTTTGAGAAATCGAAGTCGAGCGAAGCAGTAGGGGCACCGCCGGCAGTGGTTGGAATAGGAAGGGTCAAGAACGAGCCCGTTTGGTCGTTCCCGGAATACACCTCGACGGTCAGGTTGCTACCAACTTGCGAGCCGACATTGAAGCGGATCGAACGCGCATCACCAGAGGTTAGATCAACGCCCAAATTGTGCGCGTTGACGTTTGCATCTGCGTCCGTCCCGTCGTAGGTAAGGATTACATCTCCAGTCGTAGATACACCCGCGTTGATGAAGACGTTCCCGGATGGATCGACATCGACTTGAATATCGTTACTGCTCGAAACGTCATTATTGACGAAAACATCTCGCTGCCCGCCGAGGATTTCCGACGGAACGCCAGCCGGTGCGCTCTGCTGATCAGAGGCAGTGGCTCCGTTCGCAGCCACAAGTGGATCTGGCGTGGTGACCGTTTCAAATCGGTCGATCGGAATACCCGCGATGCCAGCCACCGAATTGTTTACCTGTACGATTTGTGTCGTAACTGTATCTCGCTGAGCTAAATTGCCCTGAGCTTGCTGGACGATGATGTACTGCCCATCATCCAGATTCTCAAAGAGGTACTCGCCCTGCGCATTTGTAGTTTGCGTTCCTAGATCTGTGTCGCCAGCATCAATGACTCCGTTAATGTTGAGGTCTCGGAAGAGCTGAATGCTTGCCCCAACGAGGGCGGTGTCGTCCGCAGTGTCGCCGTTGTCGGTTAGGTCCAGGAAGACTTCGCCGCCAATTGCGCCAAAGGCAAGCAAGCGTCTTTCTTCCATACTTTCGACGCGTAACTGCCGTCGAAACGCCCTGCGACGCTCACCGCGATTTGAACTTGCAACACTCTTGCGACCGAACAATCGCGTTACCATGCGAGAAATCAACGACATTGTTTGCTCCTAAACCGACAGTGCCAATTGCACGTCCCAAGGCCCGACACTGTAAATTGGAATTGGGTATCTGCGATATTCTTCCCAAGAAACCCAGGCCCCAAAGTCATCGCAAAACGCCCAGACAACCAGGCATCATCGCGCAATGGCACCATACACTTCCAGTTAATCGGTATTAACGCACTTAAACTGAGGCCTTAGTGAGCCACCCCCAAAGTATCCCCACATCGGACACCTGACAGTATCAATGACGAGAAGCTTCATGGTAGCTACAAGACATACCCGGTCACGCAAGTTGGCCGAGGCGAGTAACCCATTCCACTTGGTCCCATTCCCCCAAGTCATGGCTGGATTCCTTCCCCTTTCTCTGTCTCATCGGGAGTAGATTGTAGATAAGCCAGTATGCATTTGCGTAACCCTATTTGCTGCATTGCACGAAGTATAGTTGCGTAGCAATGCATGCAAGTAGTGCAGTTCAGCACAGCAGTGTGCTGTGCTGTGCACTGCGGAAGAGTGCGGTATATACTGACTAGTTCACTGCAGTGCAGTGCATATGACTAGTGTGGACGATTTCAGTGCCATGTAGTGGAGCCGAGCACCTGCAAGATGCAGTGCAGTGACAATGCAGCGACAGTGACTATGCAGTGACAGTGACAGTGCAGCGAGAGCAACATTGCATGCATTGTGCCAGTGTTGCAGCTACAGTTATGCTCCTGCGTGTCTCTCCGACGTACGATGCATGCACTACCACCTGCCTAGTGTAGCTTCGTGCTGTAACCTCACCTGTATCTATCTATCCTCTAGCTACCACTCAGCCAGCAGCCTACTCTCCTTGCTCGCCCCTGGATTGTACCTTTGCTCTGTTTTTTTTATATGTGTTCTCCCCCTGGTCCCTGTCATGGTCTTCCTACCATCCGGAGGCCTAATGCCCCAGTAACCAAGTGAAGTTTTTCGCTAAAATGGTGCTGGGCCCCCACCATACTCCGCCCCCCATTCCTCAATGCGGGACAGTAGCATTAGGGGTGGCAGTGGTACCTAACAAGACCAATGGGGCCCCCCTGGGCATTGGATTCTCCTGTGCTTGGGGCGTGCGTGCTCTATCTCTGATCTCTCTCATGCCTTGCCACTCCTCTTGAAGTGCATTGCCATGCCAGGCACTGTATTTCTCTTCCGTTTGGGACAGGGCTTGACAACCCCCTATGCCCCCAAAATGCTGGCTGCCCTGTTTACATGAGCCCTGTGTCCAGGCCTTGTTTGGGGCACACTCAGCGCTCCAGCACTTGGATCAGGCCCTCTGACTGGGAGTGTACCTTTACA
>JBCCEO010000076.1:0-16665 GCA_039030255.1 Planctomycetota bacterium
CTGCGGCCGTAATTCTACGTCGGCAATTTCGTCCAACAAAGCAAATTGACTTAGCACCGGACTAAGTTGACTCGCTTTGCTTCCTGCCGGCATATTTGGGCGACTGACTAGTAACTGCGTTTGCCCAATGTCTTCAAAACTGCCTCTGCGGGTCCGAGCAAGTCGCACCCGAACCGGAACCTCTTCAACCTGCTCGATGATGGAGCCAGCCAACAGCCCCTCGTAGCTTGCAAACAGCTGCTGCCCAACTTCAACTTCGGAAAGCCCTGCCCATTGCGATACTTGGCTGTCAACTTTGACGTTTGCAGTTGGTCGTCTTTCACCCAATAACGTGCGCGCGTGCAATACATCTGCTCGCGTTGTTATGATGCGGCGCAATTCATTGCCAAGTTCTGTTAGCCTCTCAACATCTGGGCCCAAAAGCCTTAACTCGACAGGTGCATCGAATGGCGGTCCCTGCTCCAGTTGTCGAACCAGAATCCTGGCTTCAGGAAACTCCCGATCCAAGACTCTCTGAAACCTTCGAATCAATGTTAGAACATTTCGGTTCGAATCCAAACTTACTATCGCTTGTCCATAATTGGGGGCATTCTTGCGCCGTGCAATAATGTTGTAGTAAAAGGGCGGTGCACTCTCCCCAATGAACCAGCTCGTTCCTTGAATTCGAGCTTCGGTTCTCAATCGCGCGTCGATGCGGCCAGCCAAATCTTGGGTTTGTTCGATGCTCGCTTGGGGTGCCAGCTCGACTTCAATGTGAAACTGATCGCGATCAGCTGGTGGAAAAAACTGCTCGTTCAATTGACCAAAAGCAATGAAACCAGCAATGGGAAGTACACAGCCAAACAAAACGCCGGACACGGGATAGCGAAGCATCCATGTTAACGCTCTGCGATAGCCATTCGTGACCAACGGCACTGTAATACCATAGGTGGTCAGCGTCCTAATAAATCCCATCTCGCGTAGGCTGCCACCATGCTGGTCGGTGGCATTCGCGGCATCTCTGAAGACGCTTGCTTGTAGCAGTGCTGCCATCGCAGGCAGGATCGTCATCGCCAGCAGAAATGAGCTGAAGATTGCGAGCATGACGGTGATTGCAATTGCTCCCACGAATTCTCCCGCAGGCCCCTCCATCAGTGCAATTGGTGCGAAGGCCAAGGCGGTTGTCACTGTCGAAGCTAGTAGTGGTGCGAAAAGTCGCCTCACTAAGTCGCGTACCGCTTTGGATGGTGACAGCCCCCGCTTCATGCTGAGCTGAATCTCGTCAGTCGCAATAATCGCGTTATCAATCATCAAACCCAGTGCAATGATTAATCCCGTGACGGACATCTGGTGAATGGGAATGCCTAAGAAACGCATACCTGCCACGACCATAAGCGAAGCAATGGGAAGAGTCGCAGTTACGAGAATGGCACTTCGCCAGCCCATAAAGATCAAAGTGACCAACGCAACAGCACTAACTCCGAGCAAAAGGTTGCGTGCGAGCGAATTCATACGATCTGCGACATAGACTTCTTGCTCCATGACTATATCAAGCCCAAGATCCTCGGGTAGCTCCGCGCGATATTCGTTTACAATCGCTCGGGCAGATTCAGCCCATTGGTCGATGCGATACTCTGGTCGCAGCATCACACTAACGCAAACTCCGAACTTGCCATCGATAAGAACCATCGCCTCAGGTGGCAATGGGGTACTGCGAGTAATATCTGCAATATCCTCCAACCTAAGCCGTTCTCCAGGATTTCCTGTCGACAATGTTGCTTCACTGATGTCTTGGAGTGAATGAAATTCATTGCCCATTTCGACCACAAGCTCTGCTTTTTCACCACTTAGGATTCCGGCAGTTGATTTCGTATCAGCCTGCGCTAACTGCAGAGCGACTGAAGCGGCGGAGAGACCTGCGGCGGCAGCTTTGGTGGGCTCGATATCCACGACAATCTCTTCGCCAGGATCTCCAAAAATGTCGACGGACTTTGTTCCCTGTAGAGTCAAGAAACGGTCTTTCAGATCTTTGGCGAGTCTTCGCACAATTCCTGGAACCGGTTTTTCCTTGCCCTCCCAGACGACCGCTCCAATCCAAGCATAAGCAGCGATTTCCAGTTCGTCAAAAATGGGTCGCTGCGCTCCCGGCGGGAGTTCTGAGATAGAGTCCTCGATTTTGCCTCGCAAATCGGACCAAACAGGATCGGTATCGTAAATGTCATCACGAAGCTCAATGGTGATGAATGAAGATCCAGCACGACTTTGAGACCGCAGTCTCTTCAGTTCTGGGATGTCCAGCAACCGCTTTTCGATTTTCTCCGTGACTAGTGCCTCTACCTTTTCGGCATCGGCCCCTGGAAAAACGGTTAGAACATTCGCAGCCCGCTGCGTCAGCAAAGGGTCTTCCATTCTCGGCAGGATAAATAGCGAGCTTACGCCGCTGGCGATCACTAACAGGATGCAAAGTACAACCAACCTGCGATCGGTGTAGAATCGAGCAGCAAGTTCCTGCAGCTTGCTCGTTCCGCCAGGATCGTCCTGTTTTTCACTCATCAATCGCCTGCCCTTTCGTCGAGTGACTCCATCGTCACGATTTGCCCCGGTACAACGCGATGGGCACCTGAATGAACGAACGGCTCGCCTTGCTTTACTGTTCCCCGGATCTGAGACCATCCACCTCGAACACGCAGGACTTCTACTGGTCGCGACTCCAGTTTGAACAAATCTATTGTTGACTCATCTTGCCTCTTGGGCACTAGGATTGCCCATAAGCCACGCGGCCCTGCAACAAGTGCTTCGGTAGGTACCCAGGGCTGGAAAGAACTATTCTCGTTACCACCAAGATCTTCGACAACAACGCGGACCGAGTCTCCGATGCGCAGTCCTGATGCCTCTCTTACCTCAAACACGCATTTCCGCGTACGGGAGGTAGCATCCAGCACTGGAGAAACCCGGGAAAGTTTGGCTTCGATCGGAACTTTATCCGAGACCGATTTGAATATTTCACTGCGGTCTTGTAGTAGTTTGAGGTCATCACACAATTCAGGCGGCAACCCAACATGAATTTCTAGAAAATCAGACTCCACCAAATCCATCAAGATCTGCCCCGGGGCAACCACGTCTCCTTCATCGACCCAACGAGATTGAATGATGCCCGGGTAGGGAGCGAAGACACTTTTTTCCGACAACCTGACTTGCAACTGCTTCAACTGTGCTTCAAGACTTTTTACCTGATTTTGCTGAGCGTCAATCTGTTCGACTCGAGTGCCTTCTCGCAACAGTTCCAGCTGTTTCTCAGCTGCTGCGTAGCTTTCTGCAAGCGCCTCGACTCGAAATTTCACTTCGTCCAATTCTTGTTCAGAAATCGCTTGAGTTGCCTGCAGTTTCTCCAACCGTTTGAAATTCTCTTTGGCAAGATTCAAATTCGAGAGCGCTTCGTTCCTCGCAGAAGTAGCTTGTGCTATTTCTTGGTCTCGTGGCCCCTGCTTCAATTCTGCAAACCGACTCTTCGCAACATCCAAGCTTGCTTCAGCTACTTCAATCTGGGCAGCGATCTGCTCTATGTCTAATTGCACCAATTGCTGCCCGATTTCAACGCGATCCCCAATGTCAAAAAACACTTGATCGACTCGTCCAATTTCCTTGGCAGCCAACGCACTTGCTCGACGCGGCTGCACAATCCCTGAGTACTCGCGCGTCAGTTGGACGGGAGCTTCGCTGCCAAGCACTGAAGTCGCGACAACTAGTGGTTGAGGCCTCTCAGCCTGCTCTTCGCGGTCACAGCCCGCAAAAAACAAAGCTAGAGAAGCGCCGGCGACTGCCACCCAGTTCGTCACAAAATGACGCTGCGTCATTTTCAACTGAAAAAAATACCTAGTTCGATACACGACTATTCTGCCTCCACGCTTTGCAGGATTTTCTCAGATAACTCTTCCATCAGCTCTTGGGTTTCATCGAACCCAATCAAAGGCTTCCAACCATAGCCGTTCATGAGCGTCCAACCATGAAAACGCAGACTTCGTACGGGATCATTAACCCCAACATCGGGTAAAGAAGGACTGGTAGCCATCAAGACTTGACTGCCAAAAGTAAGGGACCAAAAGCCGAAAACAAACTCTTCCGCAGACAGACTAGGTGGCAAGTCAAGTTCTTGTTTGCAAATCGCGTCACGCACAATTCCAGAAACCACTCCCATGCATTGTAATTCACATTGTTGAATGATTTTCTGTCTCTTTTCCGAGGATTTTTCCCATATCACGGCATTCCTTAGCATTTGCTCAACGGCAAAGTGCTCTGGGCATGCTCCAGCGTAAAGATCGCATGCACAGCCAATTGCCGTCATTCGCAAGCGCGAGCCTTCAACCAAGATAGAAGCCCGCTCAAACATCTTCCGACGTATGCCAAGCGACTCAATTGCAAGTGCAGCAACGATTTCTTCTTTATTCGGAAAATGGTTGTACAGTGTTCCCTTGGCATACTCCATTTCGACTGCCAGCCGGTCCATACTTAGCGACTGATACCCCTCAGCAACCAAGATTGGACGTGCTAGCCGCAAAATCTGCGACTCACGCTCCATCATTTCCCGTTGTTTTCTCGACAATGTAACCATGCACCAATTATTGGCGCCTTGTCAAGTTTTTCAAGTCGAATCATTCTGGGATTTTTAAGAAGACGTTGCTCCCAGAAGAAAATTCAGGGAGAAGCCCTTGTGGGTTCAGCCCTCAAAGAAGAATGGGGAAGAAGGCACCTCACTTGGTGCAGGGGAAGCCAGAGGCAATCCTACGGACGGCGTCGGCGCATTAGCCCGGAAACGACAAGCACGGCCACGACGGAACTAGTACATGGCTCCGGGACAGAAGCGTTGCTAGATATGAAGTTATTTATGAACGCAGATTGGTTTCCGATGTAGTTGATGCCGCTTCCGGTCCCGCCAGTTACAAAATCTCCGTCAGAATAAATAATGGCATTGGTACCAATCAATCGAAGTTGTCCCCCCATCTCGACAAATGCTGGCCCTCCAGAGTCGCCAGATGCAAACTGGGCTTCATGCGTCTGCGCATCCGCTGTTCCTTCGGCATCAAACTCGAGAATGATTATGTCGTGATCGGGCCGTCCGGTCGGAACATTTTCGCTGTAGCCAGTGACCTTGTTGGTTCCAACGGCAACGTCCATGCTGTTCGCGTAGGTCGTGGGAGACAGTCCGAAAAGATATGCTGTTTGATCCTGGTAGACTCCTGCAGAATCTACGGGAAGGGGTGTAGTAACGCCTGGTGTGCCGACCAAAGTCTCTTGAGCAAAAGAATAGTGGGCAATCGAGCTTGGAAGATCTTCATTTAGAAGGTAAAGAATCAAATCCGTGTCTGGAATTGTCACGAAGCTCGTGATTGTTCTTGTAACTGCAGGGGTTGTAGGATCATTGTTCGCATAGAACTCGACATTCCCGGCTGCGAAAAAATGTGATGCCCCGACCAAGACATTGCGACTAATAGCAGTTGCCCATCGCCCAGGATCTGGACTTGAAACCCGTCCAACACCGCTTAGATCGAAACCGTTGAGAATGAATGCACCATCGTTTGCGAAGCGATCATTCGTGGCCTCGCTAAAATTCCGAATGGTAATGTCTGCCCAAACGTTTTGTGCTGGACCGGCGAAAATCAATAGCAGGGCGAACTTAATCGTCAGTTGAAACAAAGTGTTCAAGAGCAAGTTCCTTGCAAATCTACCCTACAGAAACTTCCGGCAATTTCTCCTCTTCGATCACACCTGGGTCGTTCAATTCATAATCTTGAGCAACCAACGTAACAGGTGGATTCAGAGTACCTTCCGACAAGATATTAGAGATCTGTGGGTGCAAACGATCAATAACTTTGGTCAACCTAGCAAGAGAACTATGCGCCTGATCGTCCCTAGCAGCAGCTACGACTTCAATTCTTCCAGCAACCCGACCGTCTCCAAAAATCGGCATAGTGACGGTCCACCGCTCTCCCTTGTCGGGTTGAACGCCTTTTTGCCACTCACCATGAAACCCTTCTTCAAGCCAAGGCACATTCAAGTCTAAGTTTAGTTTTGAATATTCTTCGCTTTCAGCAAAGTGAATTAGGTCATCCCACACAACTTCCCACTCTCGTGTTCCTTGAAGCCGAACTGCCTTAGCACGGGAAAGCTCCTTTGCTTTTGCCCGTTGAAGGAAGCTGAGTGCGAAACATTTGCCCCGCCGAGCAATGAGTGCCATTTCCGAATAGCCAAAAGCTTTTGTTGTCACCAACAGCAAGAACATGCCGAGCACAGCGGCCATCGCAAACCATTCCTGGTCGTAAATGGCCCCAATGACTGCACCCACGGCCGTAAACATGGCTAAACCAGAAACGACAAATAGCAACCCACGATCCGAAAAGCCCTTGCCACGGAGAGAGTGGTGCAAATGAGCTCGATCGGTGGCATAGATTGATCTCCCGGTCAAACGACGGCGGATAATCGCCATCGTGGAGTCCATCAACGGAAGAGACAGGATCGCGAGCATTACGGCTGTGGCCCCTTCGAGTGAACAGCGGATTGCAAGGGCTCCAGTTACAAATCCAATCAGTAGACTTCCTGAATCCCCCAAGAAAATACTCGCGGGAGGAAAATTGAAAACCAAGAATCCAAGCAGCGCACCACACATCGCGAACGCCACTACACAATCCGCAATATCACCATTACGGAATGCCAGAATCCCCAAAGCTCCGCAAATGATCGCGCCAAGCGAAGAGCAGACACCATCGGAGCCGTCTATTAAGTTCAGGGAATTGGTTGTCGCAACCAACCAAAAGATGGTCGCCGGAATTGCCAAGACCCCAAGTGAAACGGTGAATCCAAAGACAGATATGTTGGCCATTTGCACTCCTGAGAACGCAAGCACGGCGCTCAGAGCGATCTGGCCGACCAACTTCTGACGTCCTCTCAAAGTCCAGATATCGTCTGCCATGCCGAGAGCCCAGATACCTAGCATGGCAATCAATAGCGAGCCAAATTGCCAAAATTGGGCGGGCGTAACATCTGCCATGGGGTAGAAAGCCACGCCAATCGCGCCGACAAGAAATACGGCTCCGATTACAGCCGTTCCGCCAGCTCGCGCAACAAAACGTTTGTGCAGCTTTCTTCGGCCATCTGGCTTGTCGATTATCCCCTTAGCGATTGCTATCGAGCGGACGATCGGTGTCAGGACCAGCGCGGCAACGAAGCTCGAAACCAAAACTGCTAGTGGAAAAAGACTCATTTTTTTTCTCAGCTAGGTGAAAAAGAAAATCGGACAATCGATCGGATCGATGGGCTGATTCTGTTCCAATTCACCCTGCTTCTACAAAGATGTAGTTCAAGGCGTCAAGAAAGCTGGAGGAGGATTACATGTTAGCCTGATCGTAGAGAATTGCACGGATTTATCGGCTTCCAGATCCAAAATTCTCAGTGGCATTCGCCCATTCTCTACACTTAAGATTGCTAAAAAGCGGGCTAGGGTGACAGCAATTTGTTTCCTTTTTGCCTCAGACCCAATTTAGTGTTGCCTTCATGCACCTAAGGGGTGGCCTCGTGCCACCCCCTAGAAGAAGGGATTAGTTCTAATCTTCGTCTTAGTTTCTAAACAACTGCTGAATACCGTAGGTGAAGAAGGTTCCGATCCCGAAGTTGATGGCCTCCTCGCAAGGCTTGTACTGCAAGATCAGCGTATCACCAGGCTGGATGATTGGTCTCTGGCTTGGATCATTTACTGCCTTCGCTAGATCAACCTCAATTGCCAACTGACCTTTACAAGGAGTCTTTCGAAGGATGTAAAGCCTTCCGGGTGGAATCACCTGAGCACTTGCACCGATGCCAGCAAGGCCTGCACCGCCGCGTGCCTGATTGTTGACGCCGTAGCCTGCCAGAGCCATCGCGCCCAAGGCATCTAAGTCGTAGTCTCGCGGAAGCGGGAACTGCCCTCCAGGCAGCAATCCACCTGTGAAAAAGAATTCGGTATCGCGTGTTTCGATCATCACGATATCGCCATCTTCCAAAATCACGTCCTCTGGAGAAAGATTGGGAATGGCCCCTGGAGGCAAGCGTAGAGGAATTCGCAGGACCGTTGGATCCTCAGGCATAGGAGGAGGGCAACTGCATGGATCACAATGCATAGCCAACATCTGGCCATACTCCTGCATGAACCTCATCCGAGCAGCTTTGTCGGCGGCGGTACTTCGGAGAATCTTTATTTCGTTCTTAGCCGCAACACCTGGGAGGCCACCCGTGTTCATCAGGGCATTTAAAACATCGTTCTTGAACGCGTCCAGCTTTACGACTTGGCCATTGGCACTATAGTCTACACCGAGACGACCAGTTGCACCTAACTGCAGCTGGTTACCGCCAGCTCCGGCCAAATTCGCACCCTGAGTATCTTGACGAATCACAACGACGCTCACTTGACGCTTTCGGATGAGCGTGACTAGCACGCTAGCTTTCTCTTGTTCGTCTTTCTTCAGAATCTTGGCATCGATGTAAGACTTGCGGATCAAATCACGAGCCTGATCGGCAGTCATGCCTTCGATACGAAGCGGCTTCAGCAGCGGCAGGGAGATCGTACCGTCGTCCAAGATCGTCACAGGGAAACCCGTGTAGGGCTTCTCCTGCTCCAAGTGAACTGGCGGAAGTTCGGGTACCTGCCCCGGCTCTGCGAAAGGCCAAAGAGTATTGACCACGATCGCCAAAGTGTCACCGGGACCAAGCGTATATTGCCTTGGTTCCTCTTGTGCAAGCAGCGTGATATCGATGGGGACTAGGTTATTCTTTTCTTCCTGGAAGAATTGGCGTGGCAACCTTCTGGCCGGAACGCCATTGATAGGCTGGGTTAAAGCAGTACAACCTGTCATGAGGAGCGTTAGCAAACATATTGCTGCGGCTGAACCAGATCGCATTGTTGTGTTCCGTGGGTTCATGGCTTCGTGCCTCTTGTTCCTGTCGGTCTGAACCGTGAGCTTTAAGTTGCTTGTTGGGATGAGCGGATTCACAATTAAGGTACTGTTGGATCCAAGGATTCCTGAGGCATGGGTGGTATCTCAGTCGAAATGATTGGTTCACTATTCTCCAATGGAACATCGCTCATGCTATAGTTCCCGGGAGCCATTGTTGCCCCGGGTACTGGCGGCATGGAAGACCCTGAAGGAACCGGATAGACCGCACCTTGGTGGTCGAACAATCCCGCCTGTTGGCACTGAGACTGGAAACCAGCCGACATGGCGACTTGAGACCAGCTAGCAACACCTTCCTCTTCTGCCGCCCGCGCCCCGTGCGGATAGCCCGCAAACCAAGCTGCTGTGCGTGCTTGGCCTTCCGCGGATTGAAACTCCCAACCCCAATAGCTTTGCGGAGGAAATGCTGGAGTACACTCTCCGCCACCATTAGCGACATCTTCGTAGCCGGCACGGAAGCCAGCCGCAAAGTCCTTCAAATATCGCTCTCGGCAAAAGTTGTGTTTCCGTCGATGCCAGGCCTTGATGGCAAACGATCGGTTGCGCAACACCAGCACGGTTTCGTTCCATGCGCCGTTGTTTCGAAGGGCTTCAAAACCGTTATGCATGGTCATGCAGCCAGAGAGTCCCGAGATACCACAGGAGAGGACAAGCATGACCAGCAAAAGTCCGGTCGCGCGTTTACCTCGATGTATTGTCTTGGGCTTGTTGCACGGCGCAGCGTTGCGACGTGAGCAGTCGGAAACATGCGATGTTGAAAACATCGTGTACCCCCCAGGTATTGCCTATTTTGTCCTACTCGCTCTTGCAGCTGTCTCAGACATAAAGCTGATACAACGCTAGCAAGGCCGTCCCGCAAGGACGTTGCTCTTTCAATCGAACGTTAAGCTGTATCGAGTTGAACAATTCTTTCGTTTATGCCCATCCTTTCAATTAATCCAATTCTGCGGAATCTACGAATTGGAGCGAAGCTCAAAGCCACGCAGTGAATTACTGCGTTGGCCCATGACAGCTCTGCTGCCATACTAAAATTGCCTGAATTCCACACATTTGACGGGCAGTACCGGGCAATCGCGTGGTACGCAGCATGAAGGCCAATCAATGCCCCCTCAAGAACGAATGATTCACGAATCCGCAGTAATCGACCCGGGTGCCGAAATAGGCTACGGATCCCAGATCTGGCACTTCTGCCATGTCTCGTCGACAAGCAAGATTGGCCCAAATTGCAGCTTGGGCCAAAACGTTTTCGTGGCTTCAAATGTCAGCATCGGCGCGGGTTGCAAAATTCAAAACAATGTCTCCCTCTACACGGGCACCAACTTAGAGCAAGACGTCTTCCTCGGCCCATCTTGTGTTTTCACCAACGTGCTTAACCCACGTAGCGAAGTGCACCGCCATGCGTTCTTTGACCAGACGATAGTTCGTCGCGGCGCGACAATTGGCGCCAATGCTACAATCCTTTGTGGGGTCGAAATAGGGCGTTACGCTTTCGTAGCTGCCGGTGCAGTAGTGACCAAAAATGTTCCCGACTATGGACTCATAAGGGGCAGTGCGGCCGAACAAGTCGGTTGGATGAGCCGACATGGTCACCCATTGCATTTCAATGACAAGGATGAAGCAAAATGCCCGGAGTCGGGATTCCGATACGCCAAGGCAGAAGCACTAGTCCGCTGCTTGGATTTGCCTGAAGAGGATGCCATGCCACCTGAATTTAAAAAGGCAATTCAAGCTTATCGCAAGACATAGTCGCAGCTCATATTCGTTCTCTCAAAGCACAAAACTGCTTATGCTCAAAGGCTGGTATTTTAATGGCCAAAAACTAGTTTTGCCCCAGATTGGGCTGGAGTGACTTTTGGGCTGCGAACAGCGACAATAGCTTGCTATCATTGCAGTTCGTATTCGAATTTTTTCGTGCTACCTGGCTGCTAAGGGGTTTTGAGCATTCAGGTTTGGCAATTAATGAAACGCGAACGGCGCTGCTGAGCATGACGGAAAGAAAGCGAAAAGTGGGCTCAGGCAAATCTGCCCGTTCCGAAGCGTCGAAGCGTACTGCCCCACCACCGGCGCCGGCGTCGCCAATGGAGTACGTTCGGAACGCCGGACGCTGCATTCTTCTGATTTTGGTGGCCATTGCCCCTTGGGCTTATGCGATGGCCCAGTGGAAGTCCCAACTTGCGTTCTGCTACGTAGCAATTGCTTTGCTCGCCCTGGCTGTTGCAAGCGAAAAATGCGTTGTCCCGCGAGGAATCTTGCATCGCTGTTTCCTAGTGGTGCTAATCTTCGTTTTCATCCAAACGATCCCGCTTCCGCAGAGCATTTCCAATTGGGTTTCTGGCAATGCTAGTTTCAATGCAAGAACGCAATTGCTTGCGGATGAGTTTTCCGAGAAATGGCGGGATGGACCGGATCTAGGCCTTGAAACCAAGATTGAGAAACTCGAATTTCCTACATCTATCTCTATCGCACCAGAACAAACACGTACATCGCTAGCAGTACTCGGCGCGGCAGCATGCCTGCTTTGGGCAGCTTCACTTCTGTTTGCAGATATGCGGTGGCAATTGGTGTTATTGGCCATTCTCGCGATATCTGGAGCAATGAATGCTGGCTTAGGAATAGTCCAGAACCTAAGTGGGGAATGGACCTTGTTGCAGGATCTGCATGGCGGGAGCTTTTCCACGTTTGTAAATCGCAACTCCGCGCCCCAATATTACGCGATTGCGATGGGGGCAACATTCGCTCTGATCGTCTGGTGGTTCAATTCGAAGGGATCTTCGCTGGCCAAAAAATATGGAGTGCACTATCCCGCCGTCAATATTATGGCTCGCCTTCGTCGGCGAATTGAATCGCTGGTAAGCGAACTCGACTTTGGTCTGGTCATGCTGCTAATCGGGCTAGTCGTTCTTTTTGCGGCGGTTTTCGCTTCTGCTAGCCGGGGCGGAATTCTTGCCTGTGCCATTGCGAACGTCATCTTGACGGTTCGTTTCCTTGCCGATTACCGCGCGAGCTTCCTGGGTCTGTTGCTGTTGGTTGGCGGCCTCGTCGCAGTATTGCTGCTGAGTGCCCTTGGCATTGCCGGAGAAACTTCCGAACGGCTAAATACACTCTCAGAAGAACTTCACCAACTGTCGAATGTCCGGCTGGAACTTTGGCAACATGTGCTTTGGCACAAAGAATGTTGGCTGTTTGGATCTGGCTACGGCACCTTCCACCTCTCTGTCCTCGACAACGATTTGCCACTGAGATCTACTTGGTACTATCACGCAGAAAACATCTACGTTGAAATCTTAGCAACTCTCGGAATTGCAGCGCTGCTACTCATTGGTTCTTGTTTCGGCTTTTTCATTTATGAGACGATGAAGGAGTCCCAAAACAAGAATTATTTAAGCATCGCAATTCTGCCCGCAATTTGCGCAATCGCCACCCAGAGCATGGTTGATTTTTCATTGATACTTCCTGGCATATTCATTCCTTTCTTGGTGTTGGCTGGTTGCGTATGCCACGAGGGAAAATCGACATTTGCGTGGAGTCAGGTTTCTGTGAAAGAAGGCTGGTTGAGCGTTATAGTTGCAGTCCTAGCCACCGCTTACGGCCTCCCCAGTCTTCACGATGCATCAGTGGCCGAATCGCTCGCCATAGCTCAGGGCAAGTCCATTTCGTCCACCGCAGAATTCGAGGTAGCGAGGCAGGAACAACTCGAATTCAAGGCCTTTGTGACTCAATCCGTCGATTGGCCAGACGAAATCGACGATGACATGCGGGCATATATTTCTCGCCCGGAGATATTTGCAGTGGCCCTTACATTTCAAGGTAATCAAATACCGCAGCTAGAAGCTTTAGCAGAATCTCAGCCGGAAAGCCTGGAGTTCCTGCGCTCGACGGGTGTACCGATGGCCAACACGATCGAGAGTTCCCCGTTGGATTGGAGGGCGAGCTGGGGGCTACTTCGCGCTGACTACAACTTGGTCAGCCGTGATGAGCGCCTTCGCAATTTAGCACGGCTATATCAAACAGCGGGTCACAAGCCAGGTTTACTGGCGGATGTCGGAAGCTACTTGTTCTGGTCCAAAAACAAAGAGTTGGGAATTGAATTCTGGCGTAAAGCGATCCGAAAAGATGATCGCTACATTCAAAATGCGGTACGGCTGGTACCGATCGCCATGGATGGATCTGATCTCATCCAAGTGTTGCCCAACAAACCCTTCTTGCAGATCAATGCCGCACTGCAGCTCAAAGGGGCGGGGCATATCGAAGAATCATTCAAAATGGTTGAGGTGATTGAGATCGACAAGGCGAAGAGCCTCGCAGTGAGCTCTGACCAATGGCGCAAAATCGCCATCATCGCCGACCTACAGGGAGCAGTGGAAGAGGCAGCGGACGCGGCCGTCAAAGCTGCTAGTAAGACAGCTGGTAATGAACAGCTAAGATTCGAGGCTGCCAAAGCGCTGTTAAAAGCAAGTCGGCTTGAAGAGGCACTGAAGGAAATAACGCGCGCTTTACAAGACTCCCCAAATCGGCCAGCTTTCCGTGCCTTAGAGGATTCGATTAGACAGCAAATCGACACTCTCAAGGAATAGTTGCTTTTCTTCGGCGATTTCTTACTATTCCGCGTCGGTTCGCCATTCAATTTCGCTTGTAGGAATAGCAATAGAGCCCAGGTTATTCGAGCTCTAAGGCAGGCGAACAAATGCACTAGCTCCCGACGATCCAAGCTGACCGCTTCGGTCTTTACGACTTGAAAAAAGCCATGCGGCAGTATGATTAGGAAGAATAAATTAGGGTGTGCAATTTGCGCCCGTAAAAAAATTCACCGGGTGAAATTCACTAGAGCGCAAATTCCCTACAACCGGGCGTGGCTTCAGAGTCAATCTCTATTCGCACAAGCCAACTTAGTGACTGAATCCCCAAATGACTTATACTTTGGCTCAGAAATCCAACCCCTACTTCTTGAGAATGTCTCATGACGCAAATGGCTGACAACATGAACCTGCCTCACTTGGCAAATGCTTCGGCTGAGGCTGGCCCACCAAGGAATGATGGCCTTGATATCATCCAAGTCCTATGGCGTTGGAAATGGCTCCCTATTTTGGGTGCGATCATCGGATCAGGCTTGGGGTACCTGTATTTTACAAAGCAGCCAGAGTTGTTTCGCGCAGAAGCTCTCGTTCAAGTTGCGAAGTCTTTGCCTTCGACATCTCGAGTCGAAATATACGATCCCAACGAAATTATTGGCACCAAGAACCGTGCGGATGAATCCATGATCATCCGAAGTGAAATCGTCTTGGAAAAGGCCGTTGCGAGCGGAAGACTGACGGATCTAGGAAACTTCCAGGGCCTAACTGTTGACGAAGTGGTCGGCATTCTGGTTGGAACAAAAGACTTGGTTGTAGAACCAGCGGCAAAAGACGCGAGTACCACTCTGATCCACATCAGTTATGTATGTCATGATCGTGAGTTGGCTGCAGACGTTGTCAACGCGATTGTTGAAGGCTATGGCGAATACTTATCGGAAGAGTACCAGTCGATCGGCAATGAGGTCTACGAAGTTCTGACAGACGCTCAAAAGAAACTTGAGAAAGAGTATGAAGACCTCAACCAGAAGATGCTTGAATTGCAAGCTTCTGCACCCGATGTGATTTGGACCCATGATGGAGCAACCGATCCCTACGCGGACTACTTCCAGGTTGTCGGATCAGAACTTCTGCAAAACGAGCTGCGACAGAAACGGCTTTCGGGAACACTCCAACACATCGCATCTGCGATCGAGGCCGGGCGCTCAGCTGAGACGATTCTGCTCATGCTACAAACTTACGATGATGCCAGCATACTGGATTTCCAATCGATTCAGAGTCAAAAACAGAATGCAAGACGTCGCTTGGAAGGTCCAACCTCGCTAGAGAACCGTCTGGACACTGCATCGTCCCAGCTCGAACGTGGCGAGCTCTTCCGCCTGCGAATGCGTGAGTTGGAACTGATGGACTCAGTTGGAGAAGGACACCCAACACTGGCTTTGACCCGCCGGCAAATCAAGGAGCTGGAAAAGCAGCTTCAGGAAATCAGGGTGAAAGAGAAGCTCCTGGTTGATGAGCAGAACGATCGACTCAAGAAAGAATATGAAGAGCAGGTGCTACCCGAAGCAGTCACCGTTGAACAGCGCTTGGAAATTCGCCGTCAAGCGATGATTGAAGAACTAGCCTCGATTGAATTGCAAGCATCGCAGTTACGGCAAATGGCCGACACTTACAAAGGCAAGTCCAAAGAACTCCAGTCCGTATTGAACAAAAACATCTTTGTTACTTCGAAGCTTGATTCCATCCAAACACTGCTGAATTCCTACACCGACAAGATTCAAGAAATTGAAATCATGCCGCAAACCGGAAAGCGCACTTTGAAGGAACTCAACCTTCCAAAGACCGGCTCCTTCTACGGTCCGCTCATCTTCCCCTATGTCTTAGGTGGTGCGGCTATTGGATTCATGCTCTTGGCTGGTCTTGCTGTGTTGATGGATTTGGCCGATCGCAGTTACCGAAACCCAGAAGAGATCGCCAACGACCTAAACGTACCGGTTCTTGGCCACATTCCAGTAATGGACATTTCCAAGCAGAAGAAAAGTGTCCCAGAAGTGGATGGATCTATTTCTACGATTCACCATAGCAAAGGACGCGTCGCCGAGGCCTACCGCTCGGTTCGTACTGGCCTTTATTTCAGCCAGTACGGAAGAAATCTCAAGGTGGTACAGGTTACTAGCCCTGTACCTGGTGACGGAAAGTCCACGCTCTCTGCGAACCTTGCCGTTTCGATGGCTCAATCAGGTCGTCGAGTTCTGCTCATTGATGCCGACTTTCGACGTCCGCGCATCGCGAAGATCTTTGGAATCGACAGCAATGTCGGCATCGCATCCGTGATCGCTGGCCAAGCTGAGGTGGATGATGCAATTCATCAAGGTCCGGTAGCAAACCTTTCAGTGATGCCGGGTGGGAAACGCCCAGGCAATCCTGCAGAGTTATTGAGCAGTCAACGATTTGCCGACTTGATCGACATGCTTCGCGAGAAGTTTGACTTCATTGTCATCGATACACCTCCTTTGCTGGCTGTCAGCGATCCCGGGGCTGTCGCAGGCGTCGTAGATGGCGTCGTTCTGACGATGCGGTTACGCCGAAATGTGAAACCATTGGCGATGCGAGCTGCAAGCATTCTAGAGGGAGTTGGTGCTCAATGCCTTGGTGTCGTAGTCAATGGCGTGTCTTCAGAAGCTGGATATGGCTACAACTACGACTACAACGACTATCGCTATGCCTACAAATACGGCAGCAACTACCGTGCTGGCTATGGCTATCGCTATGGCTATGGAAACTATCGCTACGGATACAGCTCCAATCACGAAGATGATCTAAGTGCGGCATTGACCCAACCGCGGGAGAATTCGGGCGACGAATAGTTCCAGTCGCTTGCCGAACTTCTCAAACTTCTTATAGTCGCTTCGGGTAGAGATTGCCGGTGTTTTCGGAAGGCTCGCCCGCTCTGCGCTCCGATCCCAATTAAGTTTCCGTTCCAAAGTGACGAAAACATTTTGCGGTAGCTCGCGCGGGATTAGACTGACTCTAGAATCGCGTTCTTGCTGCAATTTGAAGCATGAAATGCATTCAATAGGGCTTGGAACAGCAATAAATTTTTACGGTATCGGGACCGGTTGGGTCACCGACGGGAACGA
>JBCCEO010000077.1:0-16644 GCA_039030255.1 Planctomycetota bacterium
CCTTTGTATGTATTCTTTCAATGCCTTATGTATTCACTCTGATGAGCATAGGCGAAAAGGCCTTCAGTGGATTATGAAACCTTGGACGCTGTTCCTTTGTCAAAATGTACTTGTAAGAGGGCCAGCGTGAACAGTCAACTACATCCAGTCATGTGTTCGGTCAGCGCAAGGTTTGTTTCATTTTGTGCACTGTTGAGGCGGGCGTCCCCAGGAGATCACCGGAGGATGTCCAATGGCCAAAAGCTCGTGGAGTAAAATGCTAGTATATTGAAAGTTGAAGCGCGTTGATGCCAGAAGCTGATTGGGAGAGAGGAGAGGAGCAATAATAATGTCTTCAAAGATCTTGCTTTGCGATCGGTAATTTCAAGGGATTCGCGACCACCCGAAAGTCTGTTTCTAAAGGGCCGACGGAAGCTATTTATCATTGGCCCGGCTAAAACTGGGGGTCCGGGGGAGTCCTCCGGTGGGGGTCAAGGGGGCAGAGCCCCGTGCGGGGTGGAGGGTCAGCGCCCCCAGAAATTTTTTGATTTTTAGTATTTGAAATGCTCTCGGAATCCACCTCTTGCTTCCTCCGCGCCGGTAAAATTGTCGCTTCCCAGCTTCAGAAAAGTGTCGGAGGAATCACCGTCGCCGACGTTACGCTTGCGAGTGCCTCGCAAGCAGTCATTGTTGGCTTCAATGTGATTCCAGATGAAAATGCCCGTTCCATAGCGGACGACAAGCAAGTTGAAATTCGTCGCTATGACATCATTTACAAGTTGGCTGAGGATATCAAAGCCATTGTGGAAGGAAGGTTGCGACCAGAAGAACGCGTCGTCGAGCTCGGCAGAGCCTTGGTCAAAACAGTCTTCAACATTAGCCGTGTTGGCGCAGTTGCAGGCTGCTATGTGGCTCAAGGACAAATCGAAAGAGGCTGCCGTATTCGGGTGAATCGAGACGGACGCACGATTGGAGACTATGCACTCGATTCGCTCAAACGCCACAAGGAAGACGTCAAGGAAGTGCCACGCGGAATGGAATGTGGTATCAAACTGGCTAGCTTTAATGACCTGAAACAAGATGATGTACTCGAAGCCTATCGCATCGAAGAAGTCGCGCGCAAGCTAGACTAAGCATCCCAGGGCTACGAAAAAGATATTTCCTATGGCAAGTCGACGTATGTTGAAAGCGGCTGAAGCGATTCGCGAAGTCGTGAGTATGGCTATCCTGACTGAGATTCGTGATCCCCGTGTAGAAAATGTCACGGTGACTGGAGTCGAAGTCGCCCCGGACATGCGAACCGCAACCGTCCTGGTTTCTATTATGGGTGACGAAAGCAAGCAGCGACTCTGCCTCCGTGGCTTGCAAAACTCGAGTGGATTCTTGCAATCCAAAGTCGCCAAACGTATCGAAACTCGCTACACACCGAGACTCACCTTCGAGATTGATGAAGGCGTCAAGAAGAGTATCGAAGTAGGTCGGATTCTCCAGCAGATCGAAGATGAAAGAAAGGAACGGGAACGCCAGAATTCCAACGAAATGGTCTCCGACGTCAAAGAGGGTGAAGAAGCCCCGAACGACGGTGGAACCTAATCCTTTCCATTGAAAATAGCCCGACTCGCTAGTAAACACCACAGTACCAACTATTCTCAGTCTGAATTGCTTTAAGAAGACAAACCCAGATAGCCAAAAATGAGCACGAAGAACCGCAGCGATCGCATCCAGCTCTTGCACAAAGTTGTTACTAAACACTTTACTCCTGTAACAGCCTCCGAAGATCGAAATGTACTGGAGCACTTGCTCTATGCCTGCTGCTTAGAAGATGCAAAGTACGAACAGGCTGATGAGGCCTTTCATAGGCTGCGCGAATCGTTCTACGACTGGAATGAGATCCGTGTCACCACCGTAACCGAATTGGGAGAGTGCCTTGAGGCTTTGCCCGATCCCACGGCAGCTGCAGCACGCGTCAAACAAAACTTGCAGTCGTTGTTTGAAAGTCGATATAGCTTTGAAATCGACGATATGACAAAGATGAACCAGGGCAAGGCTTTACAGGAACTCGAGAAGCTCAAGGGCATGACGAAATTCGTTTTGAGCTATGTAGTTCAAAATGCACTTGGTGGCCACTCAATTCCTGTCAGCAGCTCCGTGATGCAGGTCTTATTGGCAACGGAAATCGTCTCCGAAGCTGAGGCAGCGAAAGGACTAGCACCTGGACTTGAAAGAACGGTGCCCAAAACTAAAGGGCCCGCTTTTGGATCCTGCCTGCACCAACTCGCTCTTGCCTATGCCGCGACGCCAGGTGGCAAGCAAATCAAAGCAGTCATGAAAGAAGCAGGTGCCGTCGCGAAGAAACCAGAAAAGAAAGAGCCAGCAAAGGCAACCAAGAAAGCTGCCACCAAGAAAGAAACAGCGAGCAAACAACCCGCCAAGAAAGATGCTCCCAAAGTAACGAAGAAAGCAAAGCCAGAAAAGAAAGAAGCAACTGCTAAGGCAACTAGTAAAAAGCCGACCAAAAAAGCTAGTACAAAGAAAGCGGCCAACAAAACCAGCTCCAAAGCAAGTGCCAAGAAACCTACGGCAAAACCAGCCAAAAAGACGACCAAGAAAGCAAGTCCTAAAGCTACCAAGAAGACGACTCGCAAGCCCCGATAGCAACGACACAGTTGCCCCATGCACCCACAGCCGCTTACCACCACCACTGCCCAGGGCCCGAACAGAGGAATCGTGGCTCGTTGGCGGTACTCAGACAGCTCCTTCTGCGCAACGTATCGTTAACCGTTTTCAATCTAGGAGCCGACCATGGCTGGCCATTCTCACTGGGCGGGTATCAAGCACAAAAAAGCTGCGGTTGATGCCAAGCGTAGCAAGCTTTGGTCCAAACTCTCTAAGGCAATCATCGTTGCAGCCAAACTGGGCGGCGGTGATCCCGATGCAAACATCCGTCTTCGCGCGGCCATCCAAGAAGCCAAAGCGGTCAGCCTGCCCAAAGATAATATCGAACGAGCTATTAAAAAGGGCACCGGTGAGATCGCCGGCGGGAACGTCGAGGAGCTTCTTTACGAGGGCTATGGTCCCGAAGGCGTGGCCGTGATGTGCGAAATCATGACCGACAATCGCAATCGTACCGCCCCTGAAATTCGCAAGATCTTTGATGTGCACCAAGGTAGCCTTGGTAGCACTGGGTGCGTTTCTTACATTTTCGAACGCAAAGGATTAATCGCGATATCACTCACCGACTGTCCAGAAGAACGCGCGATGGAAATCGCAATGGAAAGCGACGCTCAGGATATTGAATCCTTTGAAGATCGAATCGAAATCTTCACTGCTCCCGAGCTCTTGACTAATGTTTCAAGCGCATTTGAAGATGCCAAAGTGAATGTTACCGTCAGTGAAGTGATTCAAGTCCCCCAGACAACGGTCGATGTCGATGAAGGCGTCGCTCGAACCGCGTTGAAATTGCTAGAGACTTTGGAAGATCACGATGATGTACAAAAGGTCTCAACCAATCTAAATTTCAATTCGGAGACAGTCTTCAAGGTTTTGGCCGAAAACAACTAGTAAACTTGTATCCCATAACAACCGGATGCGAACCTTCCACCCCACGAGATGACAGATGAGCAGTGAATTGCAATCCCCAGAAGAGATTCGCAGGATCTTTGAATTGTTGGACAACGTCAATACTGCGGCTGAGCGTGGCGACACTTTCAAGTTCGGTATGCAAGTCGGAAAACTTCTTGCCCTGGGTTGGGTACTTGGAGAGGTCCCAAGCTCCGACATATCACTCAACTACGAGTTCGAAGATTGGGAACGCGATGTTCAAGCTCAAGAAGAAAGCTTGAAAAAGCAGCTCGGCGATCTTGAGCAAATGCTTGACGAGGACGATGCGAATTCCTAGCAAGGAAATGGCGTAAGGCGGTGGTTAGCTCAACTCCGGGTGCGGACTTGTTCTGCCAAACGCAAAGCTGCTAGCCATCTGGCAGGAGGATTCTCGTCCTTCGTTTCTGCGTCGATTTCGCCTGCAACGGCAGCGGCCACCCCAGTTCGTCGCACGGACATCATGGCCACTGATATATCAGGCGTAAAGAGCCAAATTAGGCGGTCGACTTTCTTGGGCCAGAGTAATCAGACCTGCTGGCCTTCGGAGTTGTGTGACGCAATACTCCGGTTAATAGCAGCAACGAGTGCAAGAATCGATGCTTTGACAATAGACTTGTGCTGCCCGACACCAAAGATTTCTTCACCTGTCTCATCAGCGGCCAGGACGTAGGCGGCAGCCATGCTGTCGCTTCCCGATTGCATCGCGTGCTCAGAATAATCTTTGATGTCGTAGCGCAATCCAAGTGACTTCGAAACGGCTTGCACAAAGGCATCTAGCGGACCACTGCCCTCGGACTCAACCTCATATTCTCTTCCTTCCCAACCAACAGTGAATCGAAAGCGTTCGAAATCATCCGAAGTCGGGTTATCCAATGGCGTATGTGATAGATACTCAAGTTTAGCTTCTTCAGGCTGCACGTAAGTTTCTACAAATCTCTTTGCAACTTCTGTTGGTGAGATTTCTTGGCCCGTTTCTTCCGTAATTTTTTGAATAACCTTACTAAATGCAATTTGCAGTTTCCTGGGCAACCGGAAACCTAGTTCGCTGTCGACCAAGAATGCCACCCCGCCCTTCCCTGACTGAGAGTTAACTCGAATCACTGGATCATACTGCCTGCCGATATCAGCTGGATCAACGGTCAAGTAGGGGACTTCGAAGAGCTCTTGCCCGGATGCCTTAAGAGCGTCATAACCTTTCTTGATCGCATCCTGATGCGAACCAGAGAATGCGGTAAATACAAGATCTCCCGAATATGGCTGACGCTCTGGAACAGGTAATTCAGTACAATATTCTGCTACCCGACGAATCTCTTTGATATTTGAAAAATCTAGCTGAGGGTCCACACCCTGCGTGAAATAGTTCAAGGCCATCGTGACTATATCGAGGTTCCCGGTTCGCTCGCCATTGCCGAACAAAGTTCCCTCTACCCGATCCGCTCCAGCCATCATCCCAAGTTCTGAAGAAGCCAAACCGGTCCCTCGATCGTTGTGAGTATGCAACGAAATGATGCACTGCGCACGGTGTTGAAACATCCGGCAGAAAAGTTCGATCTGGTCGGCATATACGTTGGGCGGTGCTAGTTCAACGGTGGACGGCAGGTTCATGATTGCCTTTTTGTCCTCAGTTGGTTGCCAGACGTCACACACCGCGTCGCAAATTTCTGCAGCAAAATCGATTTCGGTCCCAGTAAAGCTTTCAGGCGAATATTGAAAACGAATCTCAGACTCCTTAACCTGATCTGCCAATTCACGGATGACCGTTGCCCCATCAACGGCGATTTTGGTGATCTCAGATTTATTCGCTCGAAAGACAACGCGTCGCTGCAAGGTCGAGGTGGAATTGTAGAGATGGACGATCGCTTTTTTGGCGCCTTGCAGGGCTTCAAATGTCCTTTCGATCAGGGGCTGCCGCGCCTGTGTTAGGACTTGAATTGCCACATCGTCCGGAATCAATTCCTTTTCAATCAAATCACGCAAGAAGGAAAAATCTGTTTCGGAGGCTGCTGGAAATCCAACTTCTATTTCCTTGAAGCCAATGTCCAGCAAGACTCGGAACATCTCCAGTTTCTTGTCAGGCCCCATGGGGTTGATCAATGCTTGATTACCATCGCGCAAATCGACGGAGCACCAAATAGGCGGCTTATCCAAAGTCTTGTTGGGCCAGGTTCGATCCTGCAAGTCGACGGGAGGAAAGGCTTGGTACTTGTTCATTAGAATTAGTCAGCTTGAGTCACCATGAAACAAAAAACCCCGGAGCCGTGGGAGCACCGGGGTTTCAATATTGAGAGCTGCAAATCGAACCCGGCGGCTATCCAAGAAGGAGAGCGAGCAGGAGAAGTTCGATTGTTGGCAGTTGCGAGTCGTTCATGTCTATCACGCTAAACTTGCTCGCCCCATTGGTCAAGCCGAATCATTCTATATCGAGTTTTATTCTAATCGCGATCAATGCTCGCCTTCGTAAAAAGCCGCGAAGCATTTCAGGGACCAGCAAAGACTTCGAAGGATCATGAGAAAACTTGGCTACTGCCGCGCGAATGATGCCTCGAAATCCCGATTCCCGTTGCCGCATTCGCAGCAGTACTAAGACTTAGAGTCTCTGCTGGACCAACTGAACTTGAGTATCGCGCGTTATCTGGACCAGTATGAACGCCCCTTTGGTCCCGCCGGCCCGCCATTTTAGGCGGAACAACTTCAAGATTGCCGTCCTGGACGCCTCGATGCGGCTCGAAGACTTCCTTCAAGCTTTGTAGCCGGTCTACTTTTCTGACCAACTCCGCAACGCAGTCGGAATTCGTCTTGAGATATACTTTGGCTCTCCGCGCCTCAATCGTACGGACGCTAACTTTTAACTCTTCAGCCGTGCGTTTGTTAGGTATTCCTTTCAGCACAAAGTCCAACACGTCCTGTTCTTTGTTCGTTAGTTCATCAAACAAGGAATGCAAGTCTTCGAATTCGCGTTTGCATCGTTGTCTTTCTTGGGAGGAATCTAAGACTTTAGCAAACTTGGACATGAATCCTTCTTGAGGAAAGGGCTTTTCGATTACAAATTCCACTCCATTGCTCATCATTTGGATAACATCTGTTACACCAAAATGGGCTCCGGTAGCTACAATGACTTGATGCGGCCGCAGGACGGCTGCCGCCGCCACTTCGGCTGAGAATTGCCCATCAACAGCGCTTTGGTCGGCAATAATAATGGGGCATTGCGGAAGACGCTCAGGTCGGGACCATGTCGACTCAGTTTCCAAGCTGAACCCCCGTGCTTCAGCAGTTTTTTTCCAGAAATTCCGAGCTTCCGCCTCACGATCGTATAAGAGAATATCCACTTTCAGCTAAGTTCCTAAACTAAATAATTTGGGCGTAAAATGTTGATGAATCGATCGTCAAACCGGCTCACAAGGAAATACGCGTCAGGAACCGGGAAACCCCGCAAGACAACTCCCCAAATTAAGTAGTTTCACGGCAAATGCGGATTGGCTTTGAAGAAGGTAACTACATGAACGCTGAAAAGGCTGATTCACCCAATGACTCTGGGGCGTGGATCGAGGACATGTACGAGGACCTTCATAAGATGGCATCGTCGTATATGCGCGACGAGCAAAACACGGTTTCCTTATCACCAACCGTTTTGATCCACGAACTCTATTTGCGTTTACCGGGTGAAAATCACCCCGAACTATCAAAAACCCACTTTTTTGCTTTGGCCTCGCGCACGATGCGTCGAGCCCTGGTGGATCAGGCTCGTTTTCGCAACCGAAAGAAACGTGGCGGGGAGTTCGCACGCAAGGAACTGACAGACTGGGAAGCCATCAGTCCCAATAATGCTGATCATGTGCTTGCAGTAGACGAAGCCCTCAACGAACTTTCCAGATTAGATTCTAGGCAGTCGCAAATCGTCGAAATGCGGTTCTTCGGTGGAATGAGTGTTGCCGAAGTAGCCGAGCACCTAAAAGTAAGTAAACGAACAATCGAATCCGACTGGACTATGGCCAAAGCCTGGCTCCGCAGATGGTTTGATGGGGGCTAGGTCTTGAGCGAAGAGATCTATCAAGAGGCAAAATCTGTCTTTAGCAACCTCATTGATCAGTCCCCTGCGGTTCGTCGGCAGGAATTGGAACGCCTGCAAACGGAGTCCCCAAAGCTCGCTCAAGAAGTTCGTTCTCTTCTGGAATATCACACGGAACAATCTTTTGTACTTCCGTCTTCCGAACCTCGAATCAAAACGCGATCCACACTCGCAACAACTTATCAGTCCTCCTCTTGGTCCAAGTTTCGTGGTTCATTTTTTCTAGTTGCTTTTTCATTGCCCGTTTTGATCGTCGGCCTTTGCATCGCCTGGTGGATTGACCAACAAGTTCAGTCTTCAACAGAACTTTCGGTCTACGCCTACCTGGACGAAACTGTCGAGAATCGAAAGGACGATTTCCTGCGCTGGGAAGAAGAGAAAATCGAAGAAGCCAATTTGTGGACACAGAGTCCCCAAGTCGCAGGCCCTATCCAAGCTTTGGTAGCACGTGCACAGCAGGCCACGAGCGACACTCAGTCATTGCGCAGTGAGCTTTGTACCTCAGAAGAGGCCAAGAGCCTTGGCATTCAACTGCAACAGATGAGTGGCAACCAGACTACTGAATTTGCGATCTGGGATCGCAGAATGCTGCCAATCTGTACTTGCAATCCAGGGCCGGAATACACAGGCGGAAATGTGACGCCCGTCGGAGCCTCGTTATTGAATTTGGTTCTAAGCGGAAACGCCAAACTCTCCATTCCCAGTACCACCAGCCAAGTAACGCAGAGTGATTCAAACGATGGGACAAATGCTGCTGTTGCGGTCTTTGCTCCAGTGCGTTCGCAGGATGGAATTGTCATTGCCGTGCTCATGGTTCGAGGCTACGGATTGGACAATGACTACAACGAGATGCTGGAGGCTTGGCCCGGAAGCAACGAAGAGGATGTTTACCTTGTGAGCCAACGCGGTGCGATGCTATCAGACAGTAAGTACCGCGATAAACTGAATGAATTGCCACTCCTGCGAGATCGCAGCAGCAACAAGGCGCCTCTGATCTTGGACCCAGGAGTCGATTTGGTCGCAGGCGAACGGCCAACTACCCAATCCAGCACTTGGTCGCGAACACTGATGGCAAATCGTGTGACTGCTGGCAACAGTGAAGTCAATACAGTTGGCTACCGCAATTACGTGGGTCGTCGCGTTGTCGGAGCCTGGCGATGGCTCGAAGAACATGAAATTGGTATCGCTGTCGAACTGGAATACAACGATGCTTTCCGGATAGCCCAAGTTGTACGCTATGGCCTTTATGGCCTAGCGCTGGGAATGTTCGCACTCTCAATTGTCGGTATCACGATGGCAGGATGGCTGGCCTCAAAAAGTGATCGGAAAATTCGCGACCTAAGCGAGGTGGGCCCTTATCAAGTCCAAGAGTTGTTAGGCGAAGGAGGAATGGGACGCGTTTATTTGGCAGAACACGCCCTTCTGTGCCGACAATCAGCAGTCAAAGTTCTGACACATCATGCGGATGACCTCAGTGTCATTAGTCGTTTTGAGCGAGAAGTCCAGCTGGCCAGTCAACTCACGCACCCTAACACCATATCGATTTACGACTTCGGTCGGAATCGAGACGGCTTGTTCTATTACGCAATGGAGTACATCAACGGCTCCCACCTCGGGCAGCTCGTCGAATACGAAGGCCCCATTCATCCAGGCAGGTGCATTTACATTCTTCGGCAACTGTGCAATGCATTGCAAGAGGCCCATCAAGCGGGCGTCGTTCATCGAGATATCAAGCCGCAAAATATCATGGTCTGCAATCGGGGCGGCGAGCCAGATTTCGTCAAGTTAGTCGACTACGGCCTTGTCAAATCGTTTGCTCCCGGCGTATCTGAGGACTCGGCTCAGACGCGAGTCGTGGTCGGCACGCCGCGTTTCATGGCTCCCGAGCGTCTCAATTCTCCGTGGCTGGCCGACCCACGTGTCGACGTCTACTCCGTTGGCGCGCTGGCCTACTTCTTGCTCACTGGGCTCATGCCGCCGCTGGTCACGATGGACCACGGATTACATGCCCAAACAGGGGTGGAAACTCTTGACCTACCCCCAAACGTTATTCCCTTTGGCGAAATTTTAAGTCTCTGCCTAGCGGTCGAGCCCGCAGGACGCCCGTCTAGCATGCTTTCCCTAGTACGCGAACTGGACGAACTGAGCAGGAAATTTCCCTGGACACGCGACGACTCTATCCAGTGGTGGAGTAAGAACGAAGCAAAACTCCTGCTGCTAGTAAGAAACAAGCGCAAAGAGTTGACTTCAAGCAATACAATCGTCGACCTGACCAAACCCGAGAAGTAGGGGATACGTCGTCTGCGGGACCGCATGCCTATTTCCTTATCTCGTGCACGACGACTTGGTTATGTGTGTTATCGATGATGCCAGTTCCCGTTACAAAAACCACGCTATCACCCTGCTGCAGCATGCCACGGTTTTCGCCCCAACTGGTGATATGGTCGTATAGAGCTTGCGTATGATCCACGTTTTCGAAATAGTGCGGCATGATCCCCCAAAACAAACACATGCGACGTAGTGTTGCATGATTATTGCTGACTCCTAGGGTCGGAATGAAGTTTCGCTGTTTCGATTTGACCCAAGCTGTTCCACCTGTGCGACTGACAACGACGACGAGCTTTGAACCAATCGTCTGCGCAACGCTGGCCGCACTATAAGTCACAGCCGAAGTAATCGGATGCACCTTATCAAAGACCTTTGCAATCTCGTCGGAAGGGCGATCCTTAAGCATTTGCTCCGTGTGGGTCATGATGCGATCCATCGTTTCGACAGCTGCACTGGGATACTGACCAATTGCAGTTTCGCCGCTGAGCATACATGCATCGGCACCATCAAGAATTGCGTTCGCAACGTCACTCGCTTCTGCACGCGTTGGCCGAGTATTTTGATGCATACTCTCAAGCATCTGGGTTGCGACGATCACCGGCTTCAAGTGCTTGCGGCAACAATCGATAATTCGCTTTTGCTCAACGGGAGTCCGCGCAACATCGATTTCTACGCCCAAGTCGCCGCGTGCCACCATGATTCCGTCTGCTGCCTGCACGACTTCATCCAAGCATTCCAACGCTTCTCGTTTTTCGATCTTGGCAATAACGAGCGCCTTTGACCCGAGAGAGCCCAGCAGGTCCTTTAGCGAATTTACGTCTTGAGGACTTCGAACAAAACTAAGGCTGATAAAATCGATATCATTCTTGGCGCCCCACATCGCATTCTCGACGTCGATTGGCAGCATGGCAGTAACGCTTAACGAGACGCCAGGAAGATTGATTCCTTGCCGGCTGCGAATAGTCCCCGCTGTGTGCACGACGCAGCGGCACTTGTCATGTTGCTTCTCAACAACACGTAAGCTGATCGTTCCGTCGGCGAGCATAATACTGTCGTCGACTTGGATTTCATCGATCAAAGTAGCGTGAGAGCTGGTTAGTTGTTTCGCGTTTTCGACTTGTCCCTCACGAACAAACTCCAGCTCGTCGCCGACTTCAACATCCATGGGATCTTGCTGCAGTTGTCCCAATCGAATCTTGGGACCCGCCAGATCAAGCAGAATTGCTACGGGAAAGCCCGTTCTGGCTCGCACCTCTTTGATGTTTGCCAAAACCTGTTCGAAATCCTCGATTTTGCCATGCGCTGTGTTGATGCGAAAAACATCAACGCCTTTCGTCACTAACTCGGCAAGGGTGTCGATGTCGCTACAAGCCGGCCCAACTGTTGCAACTATTTTGGAGCGTGCTTCTCGAAGACTCGGACGAATGTTGGCCATGGAAATCTCTTGCTTTTGAGCAGATTTGGATTGCGAAGACGCAGAAGGTTTTAGCCGATTCGACTAAATTCTTACAGACTGGTTGTTTACCCTAGTAAGTGCATTACGAGCAATTTTGTCGACGGCAGTTTCCTGCAACTTGATGCCCTTCCATTAGCAAATCACTTTCTAATCCACTTTCATGACAACTTCACATTGGAAAGGTAAAAACGCGCTCGTTTGTGGGGCTACTGCCGGTTTGGGACGTGAAATCGTAGAACAACTTGCCAAAGCCGATGTTGCGAACCTCGGAATCGTCGCCCGCAGCGCTGAGCCCTTGCAGCAGCTTGCAGAGCAGCTTCAATCTCGGTTTCCCCGTTGCAAAGTACATGCTATTTCGGCCGATATGGGCAGGTCGGAAAGCGTTGCTGATCTTCAAGAACAATTGACGCAGTTCGCAGGAATCGACTTGGTCCTCAACGCGATTGGCCAAAGTGACCGTGGCACGATTGCTTCGCTGAGCATGACCAAGCTGTCAGAACTGTACGAAGCGAATGTCGTCTCGAGCTTACATACTATCCAGGCGGCCCGCGCGAGCTTAGAGCAGCGACAGGGATGCATGGTTTTGATCGGTTCTCTTGCCAGTTTCTTCGCTCCACGATTCCTGGGCGGCTACGCCTTGGCCAAGCACTCAGTTGCGGCTCTTGCTCAGCAGGCAAGACTGGAACTTCAAGAAGATGGAATCCACGTCATGCTGGCCTGTCCTGGCCCAATCCGTCGAGCCGACGCAGGCACGCGCTATCAGGAACAGCAGGAATCCGATCTACCCGACTCGGCCATGCAGCCTGGGGGCGGAGCAAAAATCTCAGGACTTGATCCTCAGAAGTTAGCCCGTGATATTCTCATCGCCGCAGCTCGCAAGCAGAAAACACTCGTTCGTCCTAGAAAAGCAAGACTGCTGATTGGCCTCAACGCGATTTTCCCGAGCCTAGCGGAATCGATTCTTAAGAATCGGACCAGCTAACGACCTTCGCGGTCCGTCCTAAGAATCTCCGCGAATTGCCCCGATAACCGTTTCCCCACAGAAAACCGTGGATTTTTGAAACGTGAAGCTGGAGGGCGTCTAGAGTACGACTGGCTCCAAGGTTAAAACATGGTGGTCGGAGGAGCGGTAACGCAGCCCTCTTCAAAACAAGAACTCCCCGGTCTTTCAATCCAAACTAAGTGACAATGACTGCAGCATTCCCAGAAATCACACGCATCGAATACGAAGGTCCCGAAAGTAAGAATCCACTCGCCTTTCGCTGGTATAACCCAGATGAAATCGTCGAAGGTAAGTCGATGAAGGAGCACCTCCGTTTCAGCGTAGTGTACTGGCACACCATGCGCGGAACCGGTGTCGACCCGTTTGGAGCCGGAACGGCCGTTCGCCCCTGGGAAGATGGAACAGACAGTGTCGACAATGCACTGCGAAGGGTCGAAGTGGCGTTTGAGATTTTTGAAAAGCTTCAAGCGCCCTACTACGCGTTTCACGATCGCGACGTTGCACCCGAAGGCAGTTCACTTGCCGAGTCCCATGCGAACTTTGACAAAATCGCCGAGAGCCTAAAGGCTCATCAAGAGAAGACTGGCGTCAAGCTTCTTTGGGGCACAGCCAATATGTTCAGCAACCCGCGTTACATGCATGGGGCGGCTACGACCTGCAACGTAGACGTCTATGCCTATGCTGCTTCGCAGGTGAAGAAGTGCCTTGAAGTCACCAAAATGCTCGGCGGAGAGAACTATGTCTTCTGGGGCGGTCGAGAAGGCTACCAAAATCTTTATAACACGGACATGAAACGCGAGCTGGATCACTTGGCTCGCTTCTTCCACATGGCCGTCGATTACGCTAAGGAAATCGGCTTCGAAGGCCCCTTCCTAATCGAGCCCAAGCCGAAAGAGCCTACAAAGCACCAATATGATTCCGATGCAGCCGCTTGCTTGAACTTCCTGCGATCCTACGATCTGATGCCGCACTTTAAGCTCAATATCGAAACCAACCATGCCACTTTGGCCGGTCACACGATGATGCACGAGTTGGATTATGCGGGCCATCAAGGCGCCTTGGGCTCGATCGATGCCAACACGGGTGATTTGCTACTGGGCTGGGACACCGACCAATTCCCGACTGATTTGTACCTAACCACGCAGTGCATGCTGGCAATCCTCAAACATGGCGGACTGGAAACAGGTGGAGTCAACTTTGACGCCAAGGTGCGGCGCGAAAGCTTTGAACCCATCGATCTTTTCTACGCTCACATCGGAGGAATGGATGCATTTGCTCGCGGGCTAAAAATTGCTGCTGCAATTCGAGCTGACGGTGAATTGGATTCGTTCGTCAAGAATCGATACAGCAGCTGGGACGGCGAGCTGGGTCAGAAGATCGAAAACGGCCAAAGCAGCTTGGCGGAATTGGAAGCTTACATGCTCGAAAAAGGCGAAGCCGAAGCCAACTCAAGCGGTCGCCAGGAAATGCTGGAAAACTTGGTCAATCGCTACCTGTAGCGTCTGTGTCTTTCGCTGGAACAAATCAGCGATTGCCAACTTGTTTTCATGAAAGCGATCGGCCTAAGACGATCGCTCTGTGGGCCAGAACATCGATTGTTCTGGCCCTTGATATTTAACGGCCATTTCGTCAGTTTTCCAAAGCGTTTCACCGGCGTACAAAGATTCGACGCCACCAATGACCATGCCGCTGGTCAAAAGCGTTCTCTCGACGGGATAAATCGTTTCTCCAGCTACAACCATTTCCTCTACATGTCGCGAAAGTGGATTGAAAAAATCGGCTGTCGTGGCGTTTCTGCCGGGCATCGGAAGCATCATTTGGCATCCAACAACTTCACCGCTCTTGGTGAGGCCTGCGTAGTTGAAATCACGAATTCCAGTTAGAAAAGTGGCCGTCTTGAATCCATCGAGATGCTCAATGAAGTAACCTGTCGTATTGGGTAGAACTTGTTTGGCCCATTCAAGCGTTACCGGTGCGGTTGGGTAGCCGGTCTCTACGGGCAGAGAATGACTGCGGCACAGTGCAGAGACAAAGAGTTGGCTGGTATCTTGTCGCTCCTCCAACATCTTCCAGAGCTTTTCTCCCTTGGCCGCGTGAACCGAGGCGATTCCGACTTCGCCCCCTGCCCTTCTCTCCGACATGCACTGAGCCGTTTCAAGCGCGTGGAAATCGTAGCTATCGACACCGCCATAGGCCACGCACACACTTTCTCGCATCGGCGTTCCGAAGGGAAGATCGAAGCTCGGCAGTCGCCAAGTCACTGGCAATGAGGAACCCGCGTAAAACGCAAAACCAAGTCGTTTTGAGTCAGCAACCATTTCCTGGCATTCTTTCCAGTCGGTCGACAAATGCTTGTCATTAAAGACGGGAACTGCTTTACCGCTGTCTTCATAAACCTTCACAATTTCCTTGAACCATTTGTAGCGTGGGTAAAGTTTTTGGCCTTTTTCGTTACGAGGATAGTTGCCATGCTCGCCGATCAAAATGACTCCATCCACGGCCAACTTGGAGCCACCCAAAGTCAAAGCCTCGGCAATCGTTTCATACTGCGAAAGGCCATATTTCTTAATTCGCTGCTTGCCGATGTCGCGCTCGTTGAATTGTTCGATGTAGACACTGGCCATTTCCACTAGCGGTTCCCGCCAATGCCCGTTCATGGCGTAGCCAATCGAAAACCGATCAAGAAAATGCTGGGCATGCGAGTGCTCGAAGACGTCCGTCCCTAAAAATGCGATTTTCGGTCGTCGCTTCGTTGAGGCGGCTGGAGCCTGCTGAAAAACGCTGCCCAAGAACAACGCGCTGGCTGCTCCCACACTTGCACTACGAGCAAATCCTCTTCGGGACATCTCACTATGCTTCACCATGAAATTCTCCGTTGGTCAGCTTGAGCGTAAAACAAAGTCAGAAAAAGCGCTAACCGTCCCAGGACTGGCCGTCCCAAGCCTGCATGCGTTCGATCATTCTAGTGATTCCCGAAGCGAAATGTGCAAGCAGCTTCTCTCCTTTCTCAGGCGTTGCCTGGGCGGGGCAGCCAATATGCCCGGTTGGTGATCTATCCTTGGTCGTCCAAGCCCGAGCCGCCGGACGAAATGGGTTGCCAGGTTCTATGAGTTCTTGCCGAAGATAGTCCCCAACGAGCTCCGGATTAATGGCCAGCATCATGGATGTTTCCCACTCGCAGGCATGCGCCATCTCCTTTTGAACCAATTCTGGTATTGAATCCTTGGGTGCTCCCGCAAGGGACCAGTAGGTTGCAAACAGCAAAAGCAGATCATCGCGCTGACGGTGGTTTTGACGAATCTCGAATAAGGATTGCTTTCCAGGTACATCGTTTCCCCCATGGCCATTGATCACCAGTATGCGACGAAAACCGTGGTCAAGCATGTTACTTACGACCGAATGTAGCATGTCCAAATAGGTTCTTGGCTCAGCAGAAAGAGTACCCGCAAAATCCATGTGATGATGCGAATTGCCATACCACTGGAGCGGCAAAACTAGTGCTTGTTGCTGAAACTGGCCTTCAGCTCTCTGAACAACCTCTCCTAGCAAATAACTGTCGGTGTACAGAGGTAGATGGTGACCATGCTGTTCCACGGCGGCAATTGGAATGAGCACAGGAATGTCGCGTGACAGAGCATCTACTGCCGGCCAGCTCATATCCTTAAGTTGCATCAGCTAGTTCTTTCAATAGATTTGGGACTACTTCACTTGCTTTCCCGCGAAGCGCTTCATCAAAGTTGGGAGACTTGGGCGTGTCGTCCAAGTTGACTTCGATCTTGCGGCAGCCCGGTGGGGTCCATTCTACGATCCCCGCTGCCGGATAGACCACTCCCGAAGTCCCAATTGCCAGGAACACATCCGCCGATGTTGCAGCATGCTCAATCATCTCCATCCCCATTGGCATTTCACCAAACCAGACAATGTGAGGCCGAAGTCGACCGAGGCGAGAAGCATCGTTTGGATGCGGAGTCTGACCATTTAGATCTTCCCTCCAATCATATACTTCGCCAGTATCCAAGCAGCGTACTTTCAATAGCTCACCGTGCATGGGCAGGATCTTTTTGCTGCCGGCGCGTTGATGCAAGTCATCCACGTTTTGCGTTACTAGCAAGAACTCCCCTGCATAACTCGCTTCAAAATCGGCCAAAGCCTGATGCGCGGCATTAGGCGCAATCTCAGGAGACAGGATCTTCGAGCGGCGCATGTTGTAGA
>JBCCEO010000078.1:0-16643 GCA_039030255.1 Planctomycetota bacterium
CCGTTCGGTCGCTCCGATCTTTGGATCGCGACAGCCGCGCGAAGGTGGCCTTGAGCTGCGGCAAGTGCTTCTTGCCAACATTCAAGTTTCGAGAATAGAAGTCTGCAGCCGTTCCGAGCGTGTGCACCCGAGCATCTTCCGTGGCAAGAACCTGCTTGGCAAGTTCCTGAATTCCTTCGAGGTCGGGATCGATTTTTCCGAGCTCCTCGACGACCCAAAAGTCGGGCGGCTCACTCAACTCCAAGATGTTGCGCAAAGCCACGTTTCGGTCAGAGGACATCCCAAAATATTCCGCTTCACAAACTGGAGCCCAGCCCCCGTTCATCCGAACCCCCAGTTTTGGATTTTTGAGTCGCTTCACAAAGAGCTCTTCAATCTCCGTCGATCTTAAATTCAGCCGCCGAACCGTGCCAGCAAAGTCACGTATCTTTATCCTGCCCGTTTCGTAGGCATCGATGAGAACTCGCTCCAAATCTGGAGTACGCTCCGACAGAGACTTGCACCAGATCTTCGCTAACGCATACTCCCGATCCTTACGATTCGCCAATCGCTCGCGAAGAATTGGTTCCCATTTACTAGACACGCTTCCACCGCTGTACAGTAGGTACGAAATGAAATTGACGTCCGCATCGGCTTCCAACATCTTATCGATGAATGAAGATAATCTTTCTGCCGAAGCGCGCTTCGTGATCTTTATTGAAAGATCGTCGTGGTCTAGATCGATAAGCAAAGCGTAATCGCTAGACCATAGCCAGTACAAAGTGCTGCCCATGATAATACACTGTCTCATTTTCCGGATTTCTCTGGGATAAGGACGGCCAAGCCTATGCTCTTCGGCGTGCTCTTCAAGATACTCCCTCATCGAATTTACATCTCGTTCAACATTTCGCCGAACTAAATTTAAAATCGATGCATTCGGAGCGTTATCGTAAGCTTCTAGAATTCGCAGCACATTCAAACTTTTGAATGTGCTACCACTAGCCAAAACGGCTTCGAGTTCTCCCAAGTCCTGCAGGTCAGGCTTCCCTATGCGAATAATTGCAAAATCGAACGGATTCGCAAGACCAAGCGAAAATGGATAAGGAGCATAGTTGTCATCTATTCCCCTCGCCATTGCAGGCAGAGCCGATTTGGCGAAGGTTCCGAGTTGTCCGAGCGCGTGGATCGCGTCTTCCCGCAGAGCAATGCGTTGCAATGGCTTGCACAGTGCTTCCGCAGTTTGCTCGGCTTCTTCCAGGGAAACCGTAGAGGCGATGGACTGAATCGCCACCGAAGCCACAGCCGCATGCGGATCGTTCAACAGCCGGAGTTTAGCAGCCAGTAACCGTTCGTCATCGCCCGATTGCATTCGCGCCACCACCACGCGAACACGAGGATCCTTGTCCTCGGCAAGCTCTACAGCTTGTTCGACCGTCAACTGATTGGTCCGCCGCAGTAGCGTTGCTATGGCAGCCCGCTTGCGAGCACTGGCGGAATTCAGGCCATCCGACTCCACTGGGAATCCTTGCTCGGCCAACTCGGTGAGTATGTCTATCGCAAGGGAGCGCGTGGCATGTTGATTATCATCCAACAGACCCAGCAATGACTCTTCTAACGCACCCACGTCTTTGACAGCGCTAAAGTCAAACTTCTTCAAGAGGTTCAGCACGCGCCATTTAAGCGACGAATCGTTTCTGCGCAAATGCTTTGTGTAGATCGGAATGAGTTCTGCAAACTGTTCCGGCGATAGACCATCTAGTCCATCTTCAATGCTTTTCTTCGCACCAACTTCCTGGCAAAGTCCCCGCTTTGCCGCGATCGCAGAGACCAAGAGTGCACAAGCAAACATGACAGCCGCGCCCCGTGCGAGAGCAACGGCAGAACCCCTTAACTGGGTGGCACAAAAGAATTGGCACCGCCGAGCACGTGCATGCTGCATCGCTTTGAAAATCAAGGAAACGACCATTGGATAAGTTGATGAGACGACGAAGAGATGACCGGATACTCGCCAACATTAAGTCTAGCGATTCAAGCACTCCGGTGCAAATCAATTTATTCGCGATTGCTGCGCTAGAGTGCAGACTTTAGCCGCGTAGGGCATCTTCCTGTCCAAAGCGAATAGGCGTCCAGCTGAAGGCTACGACTTAATCAACGATTCTGTTTACTTCCTTCCTGCGCCGCTGCTTCCAGGCAATGAAGCTTGCTTTGGTCGTAAGAGGTACGGAGCCGGAGGGGTTCTTCTCCGTTGATTCCACTCTTCGCTCGGACTCCTAGTATCCTCGATTGTCTGTCTGCACTCGGACAGGTCGGGTTGTGAATGCTTACTTATTTAGGACTCCAAATCTGGACGCGACTCAACGGGCATTCCAGCAAGGCGACGGCTGAAGCCTTCACTCCAACACGCGAGGACTTGCCCAATCCTACACCGCAGATGACAATCTCTTTTCCTCTAGGACCGTACTATCCAATTTCGACATGGGATGAGATTTATGGAAACTGTTCCGGCTTGGCGAACGAAACGCAAGATCTTAGGAATGTCCGCAATCCTGCTGCCACTGTACGAAGATCAGAGTGTGGATTGGCCAAGCTTTCGTGCGCATGTCGCCAGGACGGTTGATGCAGGGTTGGTACCAGCAGTAAACATGGATACGGGCTTCGCTCATTTGATCGATGAGCCGACTCGTGTTCAAGCGCTCCAGGAAACCAAGCAGATTTGCGCAGGCAAAATGTTCGTGGCCGGAGCCTTTGTGGGCGATCGCCCTGGAAGCTCTTTCAATGCAGATGCTTACAAACAACAAATCGCTTCCATCCAATCGCATGGCGGAACGCCAGTGATTTTTCAGTCCTTTGGACTGACCGAGCAAAACAATGCTGCGATTTTGAAAAGCTACCGACTGCTCGCCCAGGAGACAGAACGCTTTGTTGCGTTCGAGCTCGGGACAGTGTTCGCGCCTTTTGGTAAAATTTATGACTTAGATGTCTACGGTGAACTGCTACAAATCCCCCAATGCATGGGTGCCAAGCATAGTTCTCTGGATCGAACACTTGAATGGAAGCGTCTTGCATTACGAGACGAATTACGTCCTGAATTCCATGTGCTAACTGGAAACGATTTGGCGATCGACATGGTCATGTACGGTAGCGACTATCTCCTTGGGCTGAGCACGATGGCTCCAGACTTGTTCGCCAAACGTGACAGCATGTGGGAAGCTGGAGATGCAGAGTTCTTTCATGTCAACGATTGGCTGCAGTATCTCGGCTTCTTCACTTTTCGCCCTCCAGTACCAGCCTACAAGCACTCGGCGGCACACTTTCTTAAACTCCGCGGATGGATTGAAAACGATTGCACTTTTCCCGGAAGCCCCGGACGGCCCGATAGCGATCGCGAGGTTTTAGCAACGCTTCTCGATGGCATGCAGAAATGGTGCTAATGGTTTTGGGGTGCGACGCAAGCATTGGTCGCTGCTCTTGCTAGCAACTCGATAAAACCCCGCAAATTGACAAGGTTGCCTGATATCGTCGCAACCCGCAGATTGTCTTGTTTCTCAGGGCTGGGCCAGCTACAAGTCGATAGTGTTTTCTACCCAAATTCCGTGAATCAAAATACAATCCGCCAAGACCGAAAGCAGGGAAGCAGACGGTGAGTCGATTCGATTGTGCACTTACGAGTGCTATTAGCGCGCGTCGTCATGACGCAAACACAGTCATTTATCAGCTAAGCTGGTTTGCGCTGCTGGTTCTGTTCCTGCCTACATCCCTTTGGGCTCAGCAGCAGTCTACAGCTCGGGAACTCTACGCCCAAGCCGCCTCAAGCATTCAGCAACGTGACTTTTCCGGGGCTATCAAGCCGCTACACGAACTCGTCGCGAAGCATCCTGAATTTGAATTGCGTGGCACGGCCGTAGTCTACCTTGCCGAAGCCTATATTCGCGTTCAGCAGCCCGCCAAAGGCTACAGCTTGCTGCATTCCTTGTTGCAGACGACAGCAGTCGAGTCGAAAACGAATTCAAATCCTATAGAGTTGAAGCCTGAATTGCGTAAACGCTCTTTGCAGCTGATGCAATATGCGGCGAGGGCGAGTGCTATTGAGGCAGAACGAAACCAAGATTTGCAGACTGCGATCCAATGGGCAAATGCTTCTTATGAACTTACTTCGGATGGTGAACAAAAAGCAAGTTTCGATGAACTGAAGAGACTTGCTTTGAAATTTATCCTGGCGAGTGCAACATCCGCCGAACAAACGAATCTGCAGGCTCAAGAGGTGGTTAAGATCGCTCCGATCTTGAGATCCGAGCTACCAATATTTAAACTCACGGCCGCAGAGCAGTTGAATGCATCAAAAAAGACGGCAGAAGCATTGAAGCTGTATGATGTGTTGGCCGCAAGCGGCAACCCTGAAAGTGCTAATAGGGCACAGGCATCACCGACTTGGATGAGCATCGTTGCTCTGAGAAGGGCAGGTATTTTGCTGAAGCGAAAGGAATACGCGGCATCGCGGCAGATCTGTGAGGTCGCCAAGCAGCGATTCCCGAGTTCAAGAGAGTTTCATGAGTTCAATTTCATTCTGGCTCGCATTGGCATTGCTCAAATAGAATTCGAGGAAGCCTTAAGAGTTTTGGCGGAGGTCCAAGAAACGGGGCAGGGTGGCGAACAATCGAAAGCGGCATTCATGGTCGGTGAAGTCTACTTTCTCAAGCGGTCCTATCCGAAAGCCATCGAATCCTATGATCTAGTGCTAGCATCGAAGAAATCTAGCTGGACAGACGATGCTCGTTTACAAAGAGCAAAATGCCTGGAACTTTCGGGCGATTGGGCCGGAGCGCTGCAAGCCTATGAAGCCATTCGAGAAAAATCAGATCCTACCTCAGTTCAACTCGCCGAAAAACGCATTGCCGTCCTTAACCAAGCCCTATCGGAAAGAGCTTTAATTAGATAGCCATGCTCACCCCAACGCTTCGCTCCTACCTACTGACATTGTGCATTGCTGCCTACCTAGCTTGCCATGCGCTCGCGCAGGCTCCGCCGCCACAAAATTTTGGCAGCAGTCTGTCGAGTGAACCGTCTGCGCGTTTGGCAGCCAATCCTGCAACGACGGCTCCCGGTGATCCTGTGTCACTCGGAGGCAGTGCTACTCCGGCCGAAACGGAACCCGAATCGCAGTCGATCCCGATCGGCAGCTTAATTGGCATCTTCCGTGAAGGCGGAGCGTTGATGATTGCCATTTTGCTTTGCTCGGTAGTACTAGTCATTTTTACGATGGAACGCTGGTTTTTTCTGCGTAAAGGAAGAATCATGCCGCGTCTTTTTGTTCGTGGAGTTTTTGAACAACTAGAACAGGGCCAGATCGACCAAGAGCAAGCGATTTTGTTGTGCGAAGAAAATGGTAGTCCGATTTCAGAGTTGTTTTCGGCCGCTCTCAAAAAGTGGGGCCGACCAGCGGTAGAAGTAGAACAGGCGGTGATGGACACTGGCGAGCATGTTACCAGTCAGCTCAAACGCTACTTGCGGCTATTCAGCACCATCTCCAATATCGCCCCGCTGCTAGGACTGCTTGGAACCGTTCTCGGAATGATCGATGCTTTCAATTCCATTGCCCAGGCTGACGCGATGGGCCGGCCTGAGATGCTGGCGAGCGGCATTGGCGGTGCGTTGCTGACAACTGCAGCGGGACTTTGCGTTGCCATTCCGGCTTACGCGGCCCACGCCTACTTCATTGGCCGCAGTGATCGTTTGATCTTGGAGATGGACAAACTCAGTCAAAATGTGATCGACTTAATTTGCGCAGAAAACCAGACGACGAAACGAAGATCTCGCAAAGCAGCGTGATGTCGCAGCATAAGATTTAAGCTTAGATTCGATGTATAGCGTCGTAATAAAAAATTTAGAAATTGCAATTACTAGCCTCTAACTTTTAGAAACACACAACGCAAAGTCACGGTGACTATGCATTTGGCGGCAAGGATGCGGCACAAATGGCGCTTCGAACAAGCACTCCAGACGAACTTCCTTCGATCAACTTGACGCCGATGATCGACGTTGTGTTTCTGCTGATTATTTTCTTCATGGTCGGAACGCAGTTCTCTGAGAAGGAGCGGCATATCGATTTGACGTTGCCGGGCGCCGGCCAATTGCAAGCCATGATAGCGCCGCCGGATCGCCGAGAAGTCTCCGTGAGCAGTAGCGGCGAAATTTACCTGGACGGCGCACAGGTCACACTTGACGCTCTGACTGGCCGCTTGCAAAAGATGATCGCGCAGTATCCAGATTTACGAGTCGTCGTACGTGCCGATGGGACTGTAGAACATCAGTACGTGGTCACCATTTACGGCGCAATCAATCGCGCTGGCGTTAAAGACATGGCGATCGCCGCGCGGTACCAGCCGGGTCAGGTGCGTTAGCATGGAATGGCTGGAACAAATACCCGACCAGCTTTCACGACTCTGGCTTTACCTGACGACAAGCCGCGTGATGGCGATCATTTTTGGTGTCGCCTTCGCCATTCTCGCCCTAGGTCTGTTCATCGCATCGCGAACCAAATGGGGGCGAGCGAAGCCGCTAACAAAGTTTGTCGCGCTAAGTGTACTACTGCACGTTTGGTTGCTGATGTACGCCGCGGGAAACGTCAAGTATTTGCCTCAGGGAGATCTTAAGGGTATCGACAAAGGGCAGGATCGCGCAATCGCCCTGACTTTTCAGCCCGGAGAATATGACAGTGTAGAGTCGCCCGAGCTTGAGCAACCTGATCCATGGGATCAGACAAGCTTTGCTGAAGAGACGCCAGCACCCGATGAATTGGTTGGCCTAGATTTGCAAGAACTGGATACCCCGCAGGAGCCACTGCCCGAATTGGAACCCATGGCTATGCCCGAGCTTCCGCCTTTGCCCGAGCCAGTTTCCCCGCCTGCCGCTACTAACACAATGACCGAGCCAAGCGATTTTGGTCCAACAACCGAAGCTCCAAGCGAAAGGGCCCAACAGCAACCGACTCCGGCCCAACCAGCAAACTCCGAAACAAGTCCGGCGCAACGTCCTGAACAGCAATTGCCCCAGAGTACTGTTCCGCAGGAATACCGGTTGCGACAAGCCCCCAATCGTTTGCAGTTGGCTCGAGCCTACGGGGCCGACGAAGATACCGAAGCATCGGTGGCTGCTGGCCTGAAGTGGCTTGCCAACGCCCAATCGCCAGATGGATCGTGGAATGCAGCAGCCTATGGCGCAGGCACGGAAACACTCGCACTTGGCGAGAACCGTCATGGAACGGGGAGAACGGCGGACACGGGGGTGACCGGGTTGGCGCTGTTGGCCTTTCTTTCCGCTGGACAAACGCACGCCGAGGGTGAACATCGCGAGGCCGTGCGCAGCGCGCTTCTGTTCCTGATTCGATCTCAAATGCCATCAGGAGATTTGTCTGGGCCAAAGCAACTCGGCAATTCTCCTGCCGTACTAAATTCAAGAATGTACTGCCACAGCATCGCAATGCTCGCACTGGCCGAAGCTCATGCGATGACGCGTGATGCCACCATTCGCGAGGCATTGATGAAAGCTGCAAACTACACCATCGGTGCTCAGGACCCACGCGGTGGGGGCTGGCGATACCAGCCTGGCGATGCAGGAGACCTCAGTCAATTTGGTTGGCAAGCTATGGCGCTCAAAAGTGTAGAGCGATCCGGAATAGCACTTCCAGCCATCGTAAAGCAGCGCATGCAATTGTTTCTGGAATCATGCAGCGTTGGCTGGCATGGTGGGCTGGCGACATACAAACCTGGCGACGGTCGTCCTTCTCCGACGATGACCGGCGAAGCGCTGGCATGTCGACTGATGCTAAATCACCCTCTGTCCGCGGAAGGGCAGCGCGAAGCCAAAACGATGATCATGAACGCACGGCCTGGAGCCGGCGAGGACAACGTCTATTTCTGGTATTACGCCACACTTGCCTTGTTTCAACTGCAGGATGAGGACTGGCGCATCTGGAACCAGGCAATGAAGGAACGTTTACTCTCGACGCAGATCCCGGCGTACGGGCAGCAGCCTGGCAGTTGGGATCCTGACCGACTTTGGGGCGGATACGGTGGCCGTGTATATTCGACGGCTATGAGTTGCCTATGCCTGGAAGTCTACTACCGGTACTTGCCTATGTACCGCCGCGACAATCTAGCCACATCGCCACGCGCAGACGCAATGAATCGCTAATTGAATTCCACTTAAATAGCCGGATGTTCGCCTGGCTTAAAAGCAATCCGATTCAGAATCCAACCCAGCGCGACCTGGCGGCTTGCACCGCCAGCCTTTTGCCGGATACACCAACAGCGACCTGCTCATTCCGCCGTATGGGCTGAGCTAACACTGCTGAGCGTGCATTTCAAGTGTACGAACCAGCATGGTCGCATACTGCCCAGCTGGCAGTTGGAATTTCAGACCAATCTTCTGGTTGTGTGAGCTTTCCTCGCCTCCAGCGAGTTCGTCGTCCGACATGTTGGCTTGGAACTCGGAGACTTGTAAAAACATCGGCCGTGAAGCTCTCGAAAAGAATACATCGCGAGGATGGGAGAAACGAAGCTGATGCGGAGCCATGCCATAGTTTTGGCAAACCTGTTGTAAGACCTTTTTAGCCTCCGGCTTCCACTTTGTTGGTCGCGATGACGGCAAGGGCAGGTCGCCAGATAAGAGCTCCTCTAATCCATCGCCGGTCGTAGGACAAGCGAGTGTTCCCCCCAGCGTTTCCCGTGACAAAACTTGGTCTGTCTTGCCAAGTATCAAGGTCACGAGCATTTCGTTCCAAATTCGCGACTGAAAGGCGGAGACATAGATACTACGCATATCACGTGAGATCAGAGCTGCAGCTTTTTTGAATCCTTTTGGGTGATCGCATAGGTAAGTTATGACACTGCGTCGATTACTGCGCTCAAGCTGGGCCTTGCATTCATCCCAGCTGCCCCAAAAATCGCGTAGGATTCTTTTTTGTTCGACTTCTCCTGGCAAGTCGTGTTGATTCGGCTCGGCTAGGGCCAGAAACAGTGCTTTCTCATAGTCGGCCAAACACCAAGCCCGAGCAACAAACTCCCCGGACTCGCCCACCGATCCAAAGCGTTGTTCATCGAAATAATTCGCGATCGGCGGTGCATCCGTGGAGTTGCTCAACTTGACCGAGGTCATGATCCAGTTGGTGGCTTGCTCCCGCGTCATGTTTCGCAACCGGAGATCGAACTCATTGGCTTCGATATCCTGCGCTGTAAAGGCACGCGGTGCTTGGCCCAGATAACGCAGCGAAAATTGCTTTTCCTCGAGACCTTCTTGTGGCCCGCCATGAATCGAAACAGTCTGCGTCGTCACCGCATGACGATCCTTGCGTCCGCCATAACCAATTTGCGAATCGCTGATCTGATGCCCAACCTGATTCCAGCTGCGTTTCGCCAGTTGTAAAGCCTCGACAGTCCCCAGTCCTGACTTCTCCAAGCAGTAAACAGCGAAAGACCCGCCGGTCGTGCGATAGGACCGGTTGCTAATCTCGCGAACAACAAAATCTTCGCGGCGTTGTTTGACTTTCAGACTGACACCTTTGTCCCGAGCTAGACACCTGCAGCGCGAATTCTTCGGGCCGCATCTTCGGGCGTGATCGGATTGATAAAGCAATCACTGCCCCACTCGAAGCCCGCCAGTTTCGTTAAACGCGGGAACAACTCCATTCGCCAGTGGTAGAATGAGGCGTCTCGGACCGAGCTTGGGGCTGTGTGAATCACGAAATTGTATGAAGATTCCGGATGCAGATTCTCTAACCGACGGATAAGCCGGTGCGATAGCCAAGAAAGTTGCTCCAATCCAAAATCGTCCAGCAATTCAAAATGAGCTTGGTGCCGTCGCGGCACAATCGTTTGCAAAAATGGAATGCGACTTGCAAAAGGACAAAACGCGACAAAATCGGGCGTCTGTTCGACGATCCGCACCTCATTCTCAAGCTCGTCTTTCAACATGCGACAATGCAGACAAGTCGATTCTTTTTCCTCAAACAAACGCATCCGGTCAATCGTCCGGCTCACCTTGTTGGGGAGGTGATTGGTCGCAATCAGCTGCGAGTGGCTATGGGCGAGCGAAGCACCAGCATCTTGGCCCACATTTTTGAAAAGTACAGCGTATTCACACTCTTCTTTGTGCAACCAGTGATACAAGCGATCACGGTAGGCTTTAAAGACCAACTGGACAGCTTGACGATCCAATTGACTCAGTGAAGACAAATGCGTGGGACACTCAATTACTACCTCGTGAGCTCCACACAATTCGCGGCGCTGAAATAAGTCGATTCGCTCGTCCGCCTCCGGCGCCGCCTTGGGCACGAAGGAAAGCCCAGGATCTGCCGCACTCACTGCCGGGAATTTGTTCGGTACGACCCGAACAGCCCAACTGTCGTCTCCTGGGGCGCTATACGAAGCAACAGCTTCTGGCGTTTCGTCCTCCCTACCATGACAAAACGGACACTCTTCCGCGCTTTGGACTTGAACCGGACGTTTGATAAAGTCGTCGGGTCGCGCCGTTCGCTGGGGAGCGATAATGACCCAACGATCCGCGAGCCAGTCGTAACGCATTTCGTTGGAAGTAGCTCTGTCCCGATCAACCAGCAGTTGCTGTTTGGGAGCCGCCTTTTGGTCGGGAACATTACAATTTGCGGCAAGCGATGCGCAGGTTTGCTGCTCGTCAGTCAGCGACTGCCCCTGCGTTTTCTCCGCAGACTGCTTTGCTAATTGCCCTTGTGCCACTCGAGGTGTCCCAACCGAAATTCCCGAAAGTCGGAAAACTGGATTTCGCGGCCTGACTAGGGGGAGGCAAGAAGACGCTCATACAATTCTTGGTAACGTCGAGCGCTCTGCTCCCAGGACCAATCCATGTTCATCCCAGAAGTAACAATTTGAGCCCAAACTGGCTTTTGATGCAAATAGTATTCTAGCGCTCTTTTCAAGGTGCTGTCCAACGTTGCCAACGAATAATCCGTACAAATGAATCCAGTTGCCGTCTCTTGCTCCACGCTGCGATCGTTAGAGTCGACCACTGTATCGACTAAGCCGCCCGTCGCATTTACGAGGGGAACACTCCCGTACTTCAAGCTATAAAGTTGATTTAAACCACATGGCTCATAACGACTTGGCATCATAAAAAGGTCACACGCAGCCTCAATTCGATGAGCCATGCGTTCCGAAAAGGCCAATTGGACGGCCAAGTTCTCAGGATGATAGCTGGCTAAGTCCGCCAATTCTTTTTCATATTTTTTGTCGCCAGTTCCCAAAATGGCCCACTGCACGCCCTTATCAGCGGCCCACCGCAGCAACAAGGGGATGATTAAGTCCCAGCCCTTTTGATCAGCTAGACGGCTTACGATGCCAATGAGAGGTTTTTCAGGGCAGACGTCGAGCCCCAATTCGGCCTGCAACGCGACCTTGCATTTTGCTTTGCCATCACGCCAAGAATTCAGGTCATAGTTCTGGGGCAGATGTGGATCTGTGGCAGGATTCCATTGTGCGTAGTCGACGCCGTTTACAATCCCAAGTAGATCTGAACCTCGCTCAGCGAGCGTGCGTTCCAACCCACAACCAAACTCCTCCGTTGTGATTTCCTGGGCATAGGTCGGACTGACTGTAGTGACCTGATCCGCGAAAACAATCCCGGTCTTCAACAAGTTAAGGTCGCCATGAAATTCCATCTGTTTCCAATTAAAGTAATCCCAGCTGAGGCCTGTAAGCGGCATATCCAAATGCCAGTACCTGCCTTGGTAGGCCAAATTATGAATTGTCATCACCGTTTTCGCACACTTGGTCCAGGCAAAGTCGCGATGATTGGTCTTGGCAAAAGCGGGCATTAACCCGGTTTGCCAGTCGTGGCAATGCAAAATATCTACTGGAATCTTCAAGCAATGGATGGCTTCCGCCACCGCACGGTTGTAAAAGCAAAACCGTTCACAGCTGTCCGGATACTCTCCATTGTTATCTGCATACAAGCCATCGCGATCAAAGTAGTGTGGTTGATCGATCAAGTAGACTGGTACGGAAGTGCCAGGCAAAGTTGTCTTGAGCAATCGGCAGGCGACGTACTTTTCGGCGATCGGAATCGTAAAAGTATGATCCGTCGCCTCGACTGGGATGCCACTATTCAGCACGCTGCGATAGGCCGGCAAAAAAGCAGTGCAGTGGATGCCCAAGTCGGTCAACACGGGCGGCAATGCTCCGCACACATCGCCCAAACCACCTGTCTTGGCGAAGGGAACCATCTCGCTGGAAACTGAAACTACATGCACGGCTGGAATTCTTGGTTGAGAGGGATCAATGCTAGACGCGACATGCTTGGCCAAATCAAACTGTCCCGTTCGAAGTTCGAATGGGCCATCGAGCATAAAGAAAAAGACATTTCAACGCAGTAACATACGCCAAAATAAAGCCCTGTGTATCCAGGCTAAGCTGCCGCAATATGACTGGAAACATTGTCGGGAACTTTGCCAGCGATCTTGGAGAGAATTCACTTCGCAGTTTATACTAGAAGGTAGCTATTCTGTCCTTTAGGAACCTCGCCGCACTCCGAGCTTCTGGGCATGCTAAGTTTACATCAGATAGATTCTGGCCCGCATAAAGCGTTTAATCGTTATGGATGTCTCTACGGTACGACCGAAAGTTGCACAGCTGACCTTTCAGCTGCTCCAGCGATCGGTGCATCCTGAGCTCTTCCATATCTACAAAACGCAGCATATCGAGCGAGACAATTTCAACGCTCGTATTCATATCACTTCGGATGGTCACGTCGTTCAGTGGACTCATGGCCAGTCCGCCAACCAATCGACTTTGACCGAAATAGCTTCTTCAACTTTGCAGGAAGTTCCCCAAGGCCGACACTTGTTCTCGCTCCCGCTCCGCGACTCGGGCAAAGACTGCTTAGACTTACCTGGAGCCAGCTACGAGTACTCCTATGAGTTGCAGCGTGTTCGCCCAGAGTTGTTCTTGATGATTCAGAAGCAGCTTAAGGAGACCAGCGAAACCCACGAGCTCATTCATGTATTCAATTCTAGCGGCCGCATCGCCATCGGCGGCCTCAGTTTTCTGAATGTAGAAACTCGCTTGAAGAGTCTCCACGTGCAAGCCATCCACACCTTTCCCGACGACCTCGCCCTCGTCAAAACAGAGTCCATCTTTCGAATCTGCCAGAACTCGGAAGACGGAGAAATCACCTAGCATTTCGTTCGGGAATTCTATTTTTCGATGGATGCATCACAGTTTTGCCTAACAGTTGATTACATCGTAATATACTGAGCACTCCTGGTTGCCCGCGCCGTAACACCATATTGTTCGAGGTGTGGTTGGCGTCCTTCTTGGTTGAAAACTCAGCCCCCGCAGCTTGCGGTACTTGGTCAAGTATTCTACTGCGGTCGATTTCCACTTGACCATTCCTTCTCTCGTCGATCGCCAATTCAGCCTGCGTATCATCTTGGACCACAATCACAGTAATCTGCGGGAATAGATTGGGTGCAAAGACCGATATCGAGGCGGCAGCCAATAGTAATGCTGCAAGGGCACTTCGCAAAGAGCTGCTTTTGTCGCAAAGAAATGAGAAAAACTGGCGGCTATTCCGGGCTTTACAGCCAACCTAGCTTGTATTTCCGCTGCTGAATGGAATCGTTCATGAAGCGACTTCTCCAAACAGCGTAGACAGATTTGCTCCAAGAAAACCGAAACGTTGGCATTCAAAACTCTAGGGTTTTCAAAATTACATTTTCGAGCACTTCGCAAGTGCAGCCTGCTTACTGGACGCAGCAAAAGGGGGCTTCGCCGCGAGTGCTTCGTAAAGAATTGCACCGAAGCCAAAAATATCACTTCGAGCATCCAAGCGATGCACTCCGGAGGCTTGCCAGGAGACATATAGGTAGCAGTGCCGGCTATGTGCCTATCTTCACCTCCGGCCATTGGAGCAGAGAGCCCGAAATCAATAATTCTCGGCTTGCCATCCGATCCGATCACAATGTTCTTAGGCTTCAAATCCTTGTGGACTAGTCCAGCCTCATGAATAGACCGCATGCCGTCCGCTAGACAGTCAAAGAGCTCAACGATTTCTTGATTGCTGAGCTTCTTTCTTTGAGACATGTAATTCAGCGTCTCCCCTCAACGTACTCCAGTACAAAGTAAGGCACGCCGTCATGCAGCCCTGCATCGTAACAATGTGCAACATGCGCTCCCCGAACCTTGGCCCAAGCGCGACCTTCCTCAAACGCAGCCTGATGCTGATGGTTCTCATCAAAATCGTGGTACACCTTGACCACAACTTCCCGATGCAGCTCCGGATCCCAGGAAAGGAGGGCAACCGACTGGCTACTGCCGAGCATTCGACGAATTTCAAACTTACCAATATGCGTTCTTCGGTAATGCTATTTGTGCGCACATCATCACACGATGAAATAACTGTTGAAAGCGCGTGCAATCCGGAAACTATCTTTGCCAAGGACTCCGTTTGCTCGTCGGCAAAGGCTGTTGGAGAAGGCTGCTTTCCATCAAACAGCCCTTGTAGATGGATACGAAAGGCTCTTTAAAACTGCCTTTGCTACAATGCCAACTTGCACCCATTAGTGAGCGAGCACGGCTGTTTCTGGCTGGGCTGGCATTGTTCCGCTGCCACTCCCTCCCCCGAGAGAACAGCATTCGCGGAAACGGTCCCGAAGCGCACTTGAAGCTTGTGGCGACTTACGTAAAATAGAGGCCGCTTTAGCACAGGCGTCCGTGGCGCAACTGGATAGCGCATCGGTCTTCGGAACCGAGGGTTGCAGGTTCGAATCCTGCCGGGCGTGCTCCCGAGACAATTCGACTGGTAATCGAATTTTGTCCGATGCATGGACGGTGCTTTTCTGTCATTAAAAAACACCGTGCATTGGGCAGTCGAGGGGAAAATGGCTTGCTTCTCTTTACGGGGAGCAAGCCTATTTTTGTTCTGTAGGTTAAGGCCTTGCTGGAAGCCTTTAGAGAGCAAGAACCTGGTCTTATTATCAAGTCCGGTTGCCCCATTCGAATGTTTCGAATCTGGACACTTTTTTTCATTCACTGGAGAGTGTCATGAGTCTTAGTGCTGGAGATATTGTTGTTTTGAAAAGCGGTGGTCCGAAAATGACCATCGAGAAAGTGCAAAGCGACAATTATGTATGCGCGTATTTCAAGGGACCACCGAGCGCGCAAGAATTGGTCACGGTCTGCTTGCAAAAGGCAGCCGTAATTCTAGAGGCCGATAAGCCGAAAAAGCGATCTGCTTCCCGTCCGATTGTGACTGGGTGAGGTACGAAAGAATGGTAGAACCACCACCAAAACGCGAGAATGATCGCGGTGATTTTGATCGCAAGTCTGAAGAGCGAACTACGCCGCCTCCACCGGTTGAGACGCCACAGCCTCAAGAACGCGAAAAGAAAGACTAGTCCTCAGATCCAGAAATCGATGGCCAGCAGCACAAGGCCTACGATGGTCAGTATACACGACAGTCGTAGGCGTTCTCCGACCCATCGCAGGATCGCCTCGTTTCCGGCAAGCTGACCATGCGTTCTTACCGACGCGATCATTGGCAAATCTGTTCGATCGATCGACCATTCTGCCAGCGTTGTGAGATTGTGCCGTCGGTAAAGACGCTGAGGCTTCATGCATGGAATCAAGTTGATTGTTGAGGCGACTAGCACGGATAGGCCCAAGCTAGTACAAATTCCGAGCGATTCAGCTAACGTTGCGTCCGGCTTCGCAGCTAATCGCAGTAGAGCCGCATAACCGAGGATTAGGCTCAGGTGCAAACGCACGACATCAAAGCTTCGTTGCGTCAAGAATTTAAATCGCTCTGCCTGATCTTCCTGATGCTTCTCTGCGTTTAGCTTGAGATACTCTAGACTGTCGCGATCGATATCCTCTGGCATCAGATAGATCACGGCCTCAGATTCTGCGTCGGCTTTTCCGAATGATTCTTCTGGGTTCGGCTCCCAAAACTTCTCAATCAAACCCATGTCTTTCCGATCTTCCTTTGAATTTTCGTCGTATGAAGCCTTGCATTCTAGCGGTCACGAATTCTCGCCAAAAGTCCGATCCCTGTGTTGACAATCGCCCCAGCGTCGGTTTAGGTTGTACGCCAATGACAGACAAGTACTGACGCTGATTCGCAATACTTTACGGCTTACCACCCGTTTTCTTGCATGAGGCCGAGGTCAAACCGGCACTCTCTATCGAAAGGATCGACGCTCTAGGCGTCGGATCGAACGCTCATCTTTGCCCCGTGAAGCAATCGCATTTGATGCTTGATGCGTCTACGTAGTCGCATGGACCAATCTAGCTTAGGCCAACAAAAAACAACGGAAAAACCACTTCATTCGCTAACCGAGGATGACTTCAACTCGGTCTGCCCCCCGGGTTCTACCGTTTGCTTTTACCCAATCTTTATCAATGGGCAGCCAAACCCAAAGTACCGGCAGAAAACCCAAACGATCGGAAAAGCGATCTTCAAAGGAACGACGAAGGGATCGCGAGCGCTAGCTGTTCAGATCGACGGACGCACGTCGTTTGTCTCGGTGGGATCAATTCGACTTTGCCGCCGTTATTGGGTCAAAGTGAAGCGGCCACGTCGAGCCAACCACTGGGTAATGGATGAATTCGACGATCTGGAGCTTGAAGAGCTCCGCGCCA
>JBCCEO010000079.1:0-16607 GCA_039030255.1 Planctomycetota bacterium
CATACACGCTGTGTACCCCATTCCTATTGTCCTTGTCTTTGGCAACATCATGGATGTGGGTGACTTGCACTAATTTTACACGAGTTGTGTTCTTTCAAAGTTTGTGCTGGCAACTTTTCCCCTATGGGAACTGCGGATGTCAGGAAGATCAATCCCTTGGCCACAACAGGAGTCCCCAAACCGTGGCCTTCGATGGGCGACTTCCATTTAATGTTGTTTTCCGCGCTCCATTGGATGGGCGCAGACGATTCGATTGCTCCCGTTCCGCTTGGCCCACGCCACTGCGCCCAAGCATTCTGGGCCATCACCGAGTTCAGCGTTGCAAAGCAAAGCATGCTCAAAAGGCAAATTGAAGCAATTGATTTGACGAACATCCTGTTTCTAACCTTCAACTAGGAGAAGCTTTCGACTCGTTGTCTCATGTTACGCGATGTAGGGCAAAAAAGTTTGGACCTTCGAGTCCTACTAGCGTTGTTCCCGAAGGCACGTCCTTCATGCTGCTTATGCGATGCACGACCAAACCCGGCTGGGCCGCAAATGGAAAGGCAACTCTGGCTAAACGAAACTTAAAAACTCAAGCTTTGGGACAAGACTATTTTAAGCTTTGCAAGTATGCGATGATATCGCGAACTTCGCGCGGTGAGAGTACATCGGTCATCCTGGGCATCAGCGAAGTCTTTTGTTCTTTCACTGCCACAATCTCGTCGCTCGGTATTTCTAGGATTTCGCCTTTGGAATTGGCAATGCGCGTTACCTCTCCTTTTTCATCTTGAATTCGACCAAGGATGACTTCATCGGAATCGAGCAAGATGGATTGACTGCGATATTTTTCTTCCATTGCCGCACTGGGATCAATCAGTGCTTCCAACAAGTGCCTATTGTCGCGTTTGTCTGCGATCCCATTCAACTCAGGGCCAATATCACTGCCTTCCTTGCCGACGCGGTGGCAACGAGCGCATTGAGCCTGGCCATGCGTTCGAAACAGTTTTTCTCCAATTGCGGAATCTCCGCCTGCGTCTGCAAATTGAAACGCATCGGCTCCAAATTCATCCTTGAAAGTTTCTTGCACCGATTTGAATTCTGGCCGACTTTCGGCCAGTGCTGCCACAGCCTCTGAAGCATCCAGAAGTAATTCAGCATCTTGATTTCGATCCAGGCTACTCATGAAATTGGCAACTATTGGAGTTCCGCACTCTCCTGGAAAAAGCTGAACTACTTGTAAAGTCTGCCGCACAAGAGGCTTTTCTATATCCTCTTTTCCTAAGAGGCTTTCAATCCGTTCGACCGACTTTGCGATTTTTTCTTGGTCCTTGCCATCCATCAGTGCGGCCTTCACGGCATGCAATTGCAACAAATCAGACTCCGACTCGATGGCCAAATCAAAAATCGACTTGTCTTCTCCCCAGGCGATATCGAAGGCTAAGTTTCGCGTAATGCTATCCAGTTCTGTATCGCGAATGAGATTTAATAAGTCCTCTTGCTCGTAGCCCGTCTGTAATCGCTTGATAAGCTCGAGCGATTTTTGGCGAAGTTTGCTTTCGCCCGTTTTGACGAGCGAAAGGAGAACACTTGGCAGTTCATTTAGAGCGAGCGGTCTCGATGTTGCGGAAAGCTCATGGCGAAAGATGCCCTCAACGCGATCCAAAGGACTTGGTGACGTCCATTGATTCAGGGCATCCATAATCTCAAGCTTGACATTTACATCCACTTCCGTGGCACCAAGCAACTGAACTAGAAAATTCGCCTGCTCGTTCGTTCCGATCCTAAAACCAGCGTTTATTGCTCGTCGATAAAAAGCGTCATCCGGATCGTCCGTTTTTGCAAGAGTTTCAAGTGATTTACATAGCGCAGGAAGCGCCTCTGGAATGGAATCACCGTCATGGATGGCCCGAGCGGCTTCCGTTGCAACCCATTTTGATTGATCCGTCAAGTAGATTGCAACGTCCGCACTTTTTTGCTTTCGAAGCGCCAAAACGCAACAAAGTCGTCGCATCTCACTGGCATGGCTTATTTGCTCCTTCAACTGCGATGATTCGACGCATGCCGCTAGAGCGGTAGCAAGGCCGTGCCGCAAATAGTGTTGTTGTGCGCCAAGTGCATCGCATTGCTTGAACAATTCGTCGCTGGCTTTCTTGTCTGGATGACGAGCAATCGCAAGGGCTGCCAAGGTTCGTACATGCAAATCCTGGTCACCAAGCATTGAGAGCAATGGTTCTGTTCGAACAGCGGGCAGCTCGCCGTAGGTCTTCGCTGCTTGAGCTCGCAGAATGGGATCGGAGGACTTCAAAACGAGACCCAAGCTATCGCGTGCGAGCGTATCGCCACGTCGTCCGAGTTGCCCCAAGCCCCAGATGGCATGCAAACGCGCCATCTGATCTGCTGTACGATTGCGGACGAGTTCCGCAAGTGCAGGTGTCTGTGCTCTCTCCACTAGTGCAAACTGGGCCTTCAGTCGAATTCGCTGATCGGCATGGGACAATAGCTCCAGCAACTGGGGATTTGTTGTTTGAGCCAGCCCAACTTTCAGCAAGTTCTGGACTTCGCCGCGTTGCGCGTCTTGCTGGTCCTTCGAAACATCGATGCGAATCACTGAACCCTTTTCATCCAATGGATAACCTCCGTCCCAGTCTGCTCCGTACAAGGCGCCATCGGGGCCAAATGCGAGCCCAACAATGGCAATTCCCTTTCCAAATTGATGCTCGTCCAACATTTGAAAACTGTCGCCCTGCGGCTCAACCCGAAAGGCATACTGATTGCCATTCGGTGCACCAGTTAGGAAGAAATAGTTGCGATAGTCCTCAGAGAGCGCCGTACCAGGATTGAATTTGAAGCCGGCAGGTCCGTCGATGTAATGTCGAATTGGCGGAACGATGTAGGCAGGATGATTTTCGCCCGCAGTTTGCCAAAGCTTCTCGGAGGTCCAAGGATTGTAGTCTCCGCCGCGATACTGGTAGTAGCAACGCCAGCCCGCATCCATTTGATTGACTATGTAAACGAAACGCTCTTTTTCACCGGGTTGATCCGCATCGTTGTCGACTCCAAACATGTTTCCATACTGGTCGAATGCGATTTCTTGAACATTGCGCAATCCATGAGCGAATACTTCGAAATCGCTGCCATCTGGATTGCAGCGCATCACGCCGCCTTCATGCGGATAGGAAAAAACTTGGCCATCTTTCGTTTCGACATGGATGCCCTTGTCGCCGATCGACCAATAAATCTTGCCGTCGGGACCTATTGTCAAGCCGTGCATATCATGCCCGCCGTAGGCGATGTGAAGCCCAAAACCTGTTGCCATCACACTTCGCGATTCCGACACACCGTCCTGATCTTGGTCTTGGAGCCGCCAGACATCGGGGGCGACGGTGGCATAAACCGTTCCGTCGTATGCTAGGACTCCAGCAGCGACACCGGTGACTTCAGTCTTAAAATCTTCGGCAAAGGTCGTAATCTCATCAGCTTTTCCGTCCTGGTCCATGTCGTCCAAGCGATATACAGCTTCACTGACGACTGTCAGATCTCGCCAATCGTGCTTTCCGTCCTCATTCCAATCCTTTACGTGCTTCGCCTGTTTCTTCGAATCGCCATCGATCGCAAGCTGCGATCTATAGAAGGCGCTTTTCTGCTCGACCGATGTGAAGGAAAGGTCGTTTGGAATCCACTCGCGGTGTTGGCGAATATCCAAGTCTTGAATCTTGCGTCGTCGAGTTTGCGTGACAAAAACGCGGCCCTGATCGTCAACGCTTATCGCGACGGGATCGGGGACGTTGATCGCTGCGCTCCACTTACTGAACTCGAGACTCGAGTGCTTATTCTGAGCAGCAATCGGAGTGCAGAGCTGGGCGATCCATAGGGCTGCGAGGGGGAGGGTACACCTGCCAACTGACGCCATTATCGCGGGTAAAGCAAAGTGTGTCTGGCAAAGCGCAGCACACACGCAGCCGAAAGATAAAGATCTGGACATGGGGTTACCTCAACCGATGGAGGGGAATTGGTTGGGAGCCAAGGCAGGATTGGGCGAATTACTAAGGAAGGATCAAGCGTGGGAGGCTCGTACGTAACGGCTCCTTATTCTATCTTTCTTCCGTCATCGTGCTGTAGAAAGATCCCGGTACTCGTATTCGTAACGCTTCTTTCATTGTAGCCGGTTCCGGATTGAGAACGAAGTGAGTCGCCAAATCACCCGATTATGCCCTGGTCAACCCCGGTGATCGTCCGCCGAGCCGAGAATTATCCTGCTTCGAATGCGAGTAACTGGCCGCGTCCTGAGTGCCGGTAAGCCGCGGTTATTCTTTCTCCAGCCGTAGCGAATCAAACAAGCGATTCTCAAGGTCGTATGCCTGAATTTCGATTGTGCCGCCATTGATTCGAACCATTGCATAATGGTGGCCGCGACGGACGGTGTTTTGGAAGAACGGTCGATAGGGACCCGGAGTCTCCAGACCCCCACCGCCGCCTCCGGTGATCATATAGATTGGGCCATCTTGGTTGACTGCTTTGCCTTCTCGCAAAGGCCAAGTGCGTTCGTAGGAGTGGATGTGACCATTCCAGACAAAGTCGACATTGTATTTTTCGTAAAGTTGCACCAGTTTTCGCACTCGAAGGTCACCGCGCGTTCCCTTATTCGTCTTCCAAAGATTTCCGTAATCGTTTTCGTCGGAAGAGTAGGGCGGATGGTGGTGGCAAACAAATTTCCATTTTGCGGTTGAAGCGGCAAGAGATTTTTCCAGCCACTGATACTGTTCGGACCCAGGTGCAACGTTACGATTCGAGTCGATCATGAAGAAGTCCGTGTTCCCATACTGAAAATGATAGTAGTATTCGGGATCCGGCAGCGAGACGTAGTCAAAATAGTGCTTGGCGTTCATCTCATGATTGCCAAGCACCGAATAAAACGGAACGTGCCGAATGAGCGGATGCATGCTTGGGAAAAAGTGCTCAGTCCAATGCGAGTCAAAGATACCCGTGGAAACGAGGTCGCCTGGATGCAGAAGAAAACTCGGTCGCTGGCCCCAAGCAAACTCGGCCAATTTTCCAGACACCGCTGGATTGCCCTGTGTATCGCTAATGACGGCAAAGGCAAAGGGGCGATCGGCTGGAACGGCGGTCGTAAAGGTAAGGACGTCGCTTGCAACCGAAACACCGTCAACTTCGCTGCTCGCCTTGTAAAAATACTGCTTGCCAGCCTCCAAGCCCTCAATCCGCACTTCATGCACCTGTGTACTGTCCTGCTTGGAAGGCAGCTTGTTCTTGCATTCTGCGCTTTCGCCCCAGGCGACAACGCCGCTACTCGGACGATTACTCTTCCACATCACCGTCATTCCGTCCTGCGTTCCGTACTGCAAATACGGATCAATTTCGAATTCGAGCGGGTCGAATATGACGGCAGCTGGCTTACTTGCCAAGGCGGCGTTATGCGTGAATTCATGCTTGACCCAAGCTGCTTTGGCGGCCAAGTCATAGATAGCAATCTCTCGAACTCGTCCGCGATGGGAATGGTATTCATTGGCGTCATGGTAAGCTGCCAAGGTGAAGGGCGCGGATTTGGGATAGACGATATCGCCGGATTGGAAATCCGACTCGGCGTCTAACTTGCCATTAACGTACAGTTGCATCGTTTTGCCATCGTAGACACCCACCACGTGGTAGAGTTTTCCAAGTTCAAATTCTGACTCAGCAGAGAGGTAAGTTAGAGTGCCGTTGCCGCCTTCGGATGCAATAGCAAAGCAGAACGAATTGTTCCGATAGCCAAGTAGCCAACCGAATTCTTCGCTGCCGTTGTCCTGCAAGGCTCCAACGATTCCACCCCAGTCGCGTTTTTCATCCACTGAAACCCAGGCTGAAACAGTAATATCTTTCTCAGGCAGCTGAATGTCGAGTTTGTTAAAGTCATCCGACACTCGCACGCCACTTTGCTTACCGTTGAAGAAGATTGCCCCACCTTCCTCGCTATCAAGGAATCTTCCGCCAATCAACCTGCCGGATGGCCCCAGGCGAGCTTTGAGTTGTTTCGACTCACCGGAAGTTTTGATGGCCTGTTCATCGAACCGCCATCGTGCGATGGGATCAGGACCGTCATGGGCCTGTAAAATGGATTGAACCGTTGGCGTCAAAACAAAGAGGAAAGTAAATATTCGTAGCACGATTGATTTGTTGTAACGAAAAGAGATGGTCATGAAGTTTTCCTGGTTGAAGGTGGGGAGGCAGAGTGTTTCGACGTTCTGCTCAGGGCAAATTTCAGAGTCTCAATCTTGGAAAATCTGCCCTCCCTCAAATCAACGTTCGTAAATGTCGAAGTTCCCGAAATCTGCAGTTGAACTTAGAGAGAGTGGGTAAATAAAACGTGTATTTTTCAAACCATGATTCGCTTTGGTACTCCTGTCCACCTTGCTTTGGCTTTCAGCTAAAATAGTAACTGATGAAAAATTGGATTGAACCGCACGAATGCCTTCTTGAGCTCAATTCAATCTAAATCCCTCCGTCAGTCAGGCTGAGAGTCGAAGGACTGCAGTCGAAAACCCTGGATCCTCGCATGTTTGAATCTACACGAAGGCAGTTTTTGCAGCGCGCAGGAGGCGGAATTGGAGGACTCGCTCTACTGTCGATGTTGGCAGAGGAAGGAAGAGCTAGCGATACGCCAACTGATTTTCCAAACCCGGATTGGTATCGGCCGGAACAAGCAAAAGTAAAACGTGTGCTTTGGCTTTTCATGCACGGAGGCCCCAGCCAAGTCGATTTGTTTGATCCCAAACCAACCTTGAAGAGACTAAACGGGAAGAAGCTCCCTGAAAGCTTCGGTTCAGTAATGACTCGCCGAAAGGTGGCTCAGAATCCTTTGCTAGGTCCCATCAAGCCTTTTCGTCCGAGGGGACAATCCGGAATCGAAGTCAGTGATTTTCTACCGAACATTGGCGAACATGTCGACGATCTTTGCGTGATTCGCAGCATGCATGGCGATAGCGTCAATCATCCGCAATCCGTGTATCAGATGAACACTGGAAGCGTCTTAATGGGCCGCCCCAGTGTTGGAAGCTGGGTTGCGTACGGCTTAGGTTCTGAGAACAAGGACTTGCCGGCTTTCGTCGTGCTACCCGATCCGCGCGGCGGATTGAAGGGTGGGCCGCCGGCCTGGGGGAGTGGCTTCTTACCTGCTTCCTATCAAGGCGTAACGATGCGTTCTGGCGAGAGTCCGATTTTGCATCTCGCGCCCCCGAAGGGCTTCAGCACGAATCAACAGGCTCAGGCATTGGAACTAGTGCAACGACTCAACGCACGACATTTGAGCAAGCGGATCGAGACAGATGAACTCAGCGCGCGAATTGCCGCTTATGAACTTGCTTTTAAAATGCAATCCTCGGCGCCTGAGTTGGTGGATTACAGCCAAGAAACCGAGGCGACGCAAAGGCTTTACGGGCTTCACGAAAAACATAGTGCTGAATTTGGAACGCGTTGTTTGTTGGCTAGACGCATGTTGGAACGTGGCGTTCGATTTGTGCAAGTCTATTCTGGCGACACCAACGGTTGGGATGCGCACAAAGATGTTCTTAGCAACCACACGCAGTACTGTCAGGCAACCGACGGTCCCATTGCGGGCCTTATCACGGACTTGAAGCAACGTGGGCTTTGGGAAGACACCTTGGTTATTTGGGGTGGCGAATTCGGCCGGATGCCTATGAGTGAACAAGGGACCGGGCGCGATCATAATCCTTGGGGATATTGTTCCTGGCTCGGCGGAGGCGGCATCAAAAAAGGTCATGTGCATGGAGCCACGGACGAAATTGGGTTAAGGGCTGCAGAAGATAAAGTGCACGTGCACAGTTTTCATGCGACCATCTTGCATCTACTTGGGTTCGATCACGAAGCCCTTTCTTACTATCACAATGGTCTCGACGAACGCCTAATTGGTCCAACCGACGATATCGATGTTGTGTCTGGGGTACTCGCGTGAATCCTGGAGCCATTCCAAAAATCTTGCTGGTGATAGTCAGCGGCTTGCTTACGCTGCTAGATAGGGCGCATGCGCAAGAGAAAAACGATGAGCCCAACGAAAAGCATGAATATCGCGAGCCCGAACTGACGGACGTCGATCGGCAGCATTGGTCACTCCGTACCGTCGAACGTCCTGCTTTGCCAAGCGTCGCCAATAAGGATCTGCTTGGTACAGCAATTGACAGTTTCATCTTGTCCAAGCTCCAGGAAAAGGGACTTGTTTATCAGCCGCCGGCGGACCGCGGTACTTTGCTCCGACGGCTGAAATTTGACCTGCACGGATTGCCGCCAAGCGTAGAAGAGCTGGAGAGATTCGAACAAGATGAGCAACCAGATGCGGTGGAACGATTGGTGGATCGATTACTTGGTTCACCACAATACGGGCAGCGATGGGCCCAGCATTGGTTGGACTTGGCTCGATATGCAGAGACCGATGGTTTTGAGCATGATAAAACCCGCGCCGGGGTATGGAGATACCGTGACTGGGTGATTGCGGCCTTGAACAAGGATATGCCCTACGATGATTTTGTTCGTCATCAGCTGTGCGCCGATCAGGTACGCGGTGCGGACCCAATTGCTACGCAGTTTTGCTTAGCGGGATCCGACATGCCCGACATTAATGAGCAGGATTTGCGACGCCACGACAAGCTGAATGAAATCACTAGTACCGTGGGAGCAACTTTACTCGGCCTGCAGTTTCACTGTGCCCAGTGTCATGATCACAAATTTGACGCTATTTCTCAGGCAGATTTCTACCGGCTGCGTGCGGTTTTTGAGTCTGCAATACCGGTTATGGTCCGAAACGAGCACATCCTCACGCTTGAGCAGCAGAAAAAGCCACTGGCAGCAAAGTTTTATCGTCGTGGCGAATTGTCGGGAGTTGGTAGTACAGTTCTGCCCGCCCTTCCAAGGCTAGCTGTTCAGCAAAACGAAATTCAATACCTTACGGAATCCAGTGCGAGAATGCAGTTTGCAGACTGGCTGTTCCACAGGGATAACCCGCTTACGGCCCGAATCCTTGCCAATCGTATTTGGCAGCAGCATTTCGGCAAATCTTTGTTGGAGAATCCTAGCGATGTTGGCGTACTGAATATTAAGCCAGAACACCGGGAATTGCTGGAATGGCTAGCCTGCGAGCTAATGAGTGCTGACTGGTCGATCAAGCACCTGCATCGGCAGATCCTTCTTTCAAACTGTTATCGGCAAGCATCTGGGATTCGTCCGGAAAATGGGGATGAGCTATTAAATACCAAGGATCCAGACAACAGTTTCTACGGTCGTTTTCCGATGCGACGGCTAAGTGGTGAGGAAGTTCGAGACGCCTTGCTCGCGACTAGTGGAATTATCAATCTGAGAATGGGCGGACCAAGTGCTCATCCTCCACTTCCGCCGGAGTTGAAGATCACGCTGCTCGAAAAACAGTGGAAAGAATCGCAAGATCGAGCTGAACACTATCGTAGAAGTATATTCGTTTTCGCCCGCCGAAACCTGCGCTATCCCATTTTTGAGGCCTTTGATCGTCCTGATGCGGGTGCTTCTTGTGCGATTCGAAACGAAAGCACGACAGCGATCCAATCCTTGCACCTGCTAAACAGCGATTTGACTCTGGATTGTGCAAAAAGGTTGGCGTCCAGCGTCCGGCAGAACCTACCAGCTGAACGCTCAAAGGAATCCATCGATGCGATGGTCAAACGTGTGTTTGGCCGATCTGCCTCGCACGAGGAAATTACATTCTTGCATCAAGCTTTAGAGGCGGCAGAATCTAGTTCAGCAGGATATGTTGCAATCGCCGTTGCACTCTACAACTCCAATGAGTTTCTTTACGTGGATTGAGTTGGAGAAGGGGCCCTAGCTTGTTTACTGGATTTGCAACCAGTGATTTATGTCGGCGGAATTTGGTGGTGGGCTGATCCGTCTTTCCCAGCTTATATTTGATTTTTTGATTCAAGCGGGGCTGGAAGAAATAACAACTGCAAACACTTTGACTGTCGGACTTCCGGGAGAATAATTGTGCGGTGGTTATCGAAGCTACAGGGTCATCGTGGCTAAATGGCAATGTCGCAAGTGCAAGGAAAGCCGAAAAATCCGGCCAATTTCGGCAAGGTCCTTTTCAAGCGGTGCTGATTCCATCAGACTGTACAAAACGATGATCGAAAAGAACGTAGGTAGCGTTCGCGATCATCCCATCCAGAAAGAGGGCAGAATGAAAGTTTTAAAGTGGCTTGCATGCTTGGTTGTTTTGACAGGAAGCTTGAGTTTGACCGGTTGCGGCGGAGGTGACTCGGGAACCAGTTCGGGAAGTGAAACTCCTGCAGCCGAGGGCGATGGCTCCAGTACAGATGAATCTGGAACTGGCGACTCCGGTGACGGATCTACGTCTAAGTAGGCAGTAATCCGCAATCCGATAGGAACGCGATAGAATTATTCGAGCAACCATTCGTTTTGATGCGAATGGTCTGCTTGAATTCGATCATTTTGACGCGAGCCATTCGGGAGAATTGAAAACGCTGATCATTTCTGCATCCGTTAGCGACTCGGTTAAATCGAACCGGGAGCCGCATCCCGGAAAGTTCCCGGATTCTTGGAAGAGATAAAAGCCAGAAGAAAGTCTTATTACGAATTCGTCAGGCGATCTCAATTCAGGTTCTTTGGGCACTATCACGTCGCAGATTTTCGCCTGGAATAGGTTTTTCTCGAAAAACTCGCGACGATCTTCTTGATGCTCGAACAAGCTGTGTTCGGGACTCAAATCGCAGTAGTCGAATCCGATGATAGATCGATAGATTTCCGGAAATCGGAAACACTCGCCATCACTAAAGCGGTATACGTAGTCTGTTCGATCGGAATAATCCGAACTGCAATCTCTTGCGAATACTGCGTCGATTCTTCTTCCTAGCAGCTCTTCTAGCCTCGGCATTTTTTCTGCCTTGCAATCGATATTGGATAATTCACACGGTTCATTTTACCGGTGAACCAGAGCGGTCTCGAGTCGGAATATTCTCCACTCAACCACCCATTGCTATACGGGTGCCCCCCAAAAAATGCCGTTTTTCCGCCAAGAATGGCGTGTATTTGACAGTAGGGCAAATCGCGTCTCTGCGTTTGGCAGACCTTACAACCGATCCATCCAAACAAGCCTTTCCAACCACTTTTTTTGGGAATGCATATTTGCTTGAAGTCAATCGGGCCAAGCATTCGTAAGTCAGTAGCGTCTTAGGCTTGAGTAAAGAAACTTATGGTTCTTTACGATTACACCCCCTGAAGATAATTCAGCCAATGAAACTCTCCAGCGTTGCAAGGATCACCGTAACGATTGCTGCGATCAGTATCGCAGCGATCTTGCTGGCGAGCCTTGCAGGCTTCATTCCCGACGAACGGCGCAATGCGATTCGACATCGCATCGGTCATTGCCAGACCATTGCAAGGCATATGTCTTTCTTGGTCGAACGTGCAGAGTACGCGCAGATCGAACAGGAACTGCAGCAGTTCGTCAATGAGTTTGAAAGCTGCAGAAGTGCTGCTCTTCGCCGCGAAGATGGGATGACAGTTGCCATTGTTGGCAATCACGAGCAAAGTTGGCAGGAAGCCATCAACGCCGAACGAGACGGGTGCTTCACGGTTCCCCTACAGTCGATGACGGGTCGCTGGGGGCAGCTTGAGATGCAGTTCGACCCGATATATGAGGGCTCCGAAAAGTACTTGAGTGCTTCTGTACTTGGATTGCTGACAGTCTTGGTGCCCGCCATTTGTTTGGTCGCTTGGTTGCACCTGAGCCGTATTCTGAAGTACCTAGATCCATCGAAAGCGATCCCACCTCGCGTTCGACAGACGTTGGATAGTTTCGCAGAAGGAGTCGCACTACTTGATGGTGACGAACAAATCGTATTAGTCAATGACGCTTTTGCCGATCTCTTCAATACGAAACCCGATCAACTAATTGGCCTTTCGATGCAGTCTCTCCCTTGGAAGACTTACGAGGAAGTCAGTGAAGAACTTCTTCCATGGCAAATCACGGCTCAAACTTATCAATCCGTTCACGGCCAAACTCTCCGATTGGAAATAGAAAGAGCAACATCGAAGATCTTCACCGTGAACGCATCTCCGATCCTAGACGACAATGGCAAGTTCCAAGGAGTCATGGTTGCTCTTGCGGATGTAACGCCACTGGAACAAAAGCGAGAGCAGTTGGCGACCACTCTGCAAGAGCTTCACCAGTCGAAAGACGAGATTACAAAGCAGAACGAAGAACTCCGTTATTTGGCAACCCGTGATCCGTTGACCAGCTGCATCAACCGCCGGACATTCTTCGAGCACTTTGATTCGCTGTTCAACCTCTCGAAGTCCAATGGCATCCCGCTGTGCGCCATGATGGTCGACATCGACTTTTTCAAGTCGATTAACGACAACTACGGTCACAGCAAGGGTGATGACGTCCTTCGCGCCACCGGTCATCTGCTGAATGAAGTAGGGCGTGAGGATGACGTTGTATGTCGCTATGGCGGAGAAGAATTCAGCATTCTGATGCCTGGCCTGACGCTCGAAGCTGCCGAGGAGGCAGCGGAGGAGATTAGGAAACGTCTCAAGAGCATCGACTTCGTGGACTTTACGGTAACCGCCAGCCTTGGCCTTTCGGAAGTCAGTCTCGGTGCTACCGACCCGCAGGACCTATTGGACCAAGCTGACAAGTGCCTATACGTTGCAAAACGAAATGGTCGGGATCAAGTTGTGCGCTTCGATTCCGTTCCAGAGGATATCGAAGTTGATGAATCGAAGATCTCAAGAACGAAACCTGTCGTCCCGGATTCCACGACTAAGATCCCGTTCTCGGCCGTTTCCGCATTGCTTTCAGCACTTTCATACCGCGATGCTCAAACCGGTGCACACTCAACTCGAGTTGCCTCCTATGCGGCGCTTCTAGCACAGCACTTGCTGGGGCCTAAAGAAGTTTACTTGGTTGAGATCTCAGCTCTGCTACACGACATCGGAAAGATTGGTGTTCCCGATGCCATCCTACTCAAACCGGGGCGTCTTTCCGAAGTAGAGTGGAAAGTAATGGAGCGGCATGATCGCATTGGAATCGAGATTATTAACAAAGCTTTCAAGCACAAAGAACTGACCGATATCGTACGTCATCATCATTCGCGATTCGACGGTACTTCCGATCATGGATTGCAAGGAGCGGAGTTGCCCATCGGTGCTCGCATTCTGACCATCGCCGACTCATTCGACGCCATGGTTTCAGATCGTCCTTATCGTAAGGGCATGCCAGTATCCCAGGCTCTAGACGAATTGAGAAGATGTGCCGGAACTCAGTTCGATCCAGAACTTGTCCAACTGTTCTGCAGCATTATCGAAGAGGACAACCTAAGCACAGTCGTATCCGAATGTAATGTTGCTCAGGAAGTATTGCTGAGCATCGGTGAACAGATTGAAAGTATCACAGATGCGGCGGATCAAGGCGATCAAGAGAGCTTTTTGGCACTTGCGGATCGCTTGCGGCAAACGGCAGAACAGTCCAATCTTCTTGATGTGGCAAAAGTGGCGGAAGAGGCATTCGAGCTGGCCAGCAACGATACTGAATTGAGCTCTCTCGTCCAAGCCTCTTTCGAATTGCTTACCGTCTGTCGCTCCTTGCACTGCAGCGTCGTCAACGATGCGCACCAAAACCTGATCTCTGAGGCATCCACCACCTGAGCGCGGTAAATGAACTCTAACGGCATTCGCAATCGAATATTAGGGCCATCTTCGCTCAAGATAAATCTTCAGTCCGCTGAGCGCGTGGTATAAGGCGCCACACTCTACTGACTGTGTTTCCAGATTCTCAATGAGTTCGCAAAGTCGTTGTGCTGATAGCTCGATCCAAGGACTAGAAAGTTCTTCTTCAGTTGCCGCCAAAGCCACGAACTCGAACATGTGACCGGTACTCGACAATTCGGCGTACAAGTCCCTCGTTCCTCCCGAGCGATCAAAATAGAAACTCGAAAGCCTGCCGTCTGCACCGCGTTGTTCTTTCGTGCTCGCCATCAGCGAGGCGACCAACTCGCGAGCTTCGCTCCAGGTTGGAGTCGAATCAATGCCGTTGGCTTCTGCAGCCCGCAGAGCTCGAATGATGCCCGCCATGCGATGCGTGCCACCACAAGCCGCATCTTCCAAGCCATATCGCAACTCTTCCGCGAGTAGCTCTTCCCAGCCAATTCGAATTCCGCCATCTGCGTCCCATCGTGTTTCGGTTGGGAAGTAATGGGTCAGCGCAATCAATGTCCAGCTGAATTCGTCGACTGGGTTGTTGGAAACATCGAATTGCGCTTGCCGTGCCCAATCTTCAATAGTCGCAACACGATCTCCAACCTGAATTTTAGTCGTGATTGGAATGTCAGCCATTGCGCAAATAGCCAACCATTGATCAACGTGCCCCTGACCAATATAGCTTCCAGGGTTAAAACGTGCTTTGACTCCTGGACGTCCTGTGCTTTGCAAGTTCTCTTGAGTGATCATGAGCTGCATTCCACGCATTTGCCCATTGCTGAAAACGTACTCCAGCGCGCTCACACGGCCACGGTCAGGCGTTTCAATTTGCAATTCCATTCCGTAGCAAATAACTGCGTGCATGATCTGCCATGCTGCATTTACTTCGGTTGAAAGTATTCTCTCGTCATTTGCATGTTGAAGTACATTCTCGACTCTTTGCTTCAGTTGCGGTGAAGGTTCTGGCTTGGCCACGTCTTCGACATGTCCAAGTTCACCAACGAGCGGCGCGCAGGCCGGAAGTATCATCACCATTGATACGAGAACGATGAGTTTGTACGCTACGGTTCGAACTGGCATGAATGGCTGCTATTTGAGACTTTAAACTCTGGTGGAGCCCGAATCAGTATGGGCTCTCTCGCTCCGGATTGGCGAGAATCCTTCATTTTAATTCGACGTTCTGCGACGAGTAGATCTGCTTTTGCTATGCATCCCTGTTTTCAAAGCGACGAGGAGCTCTTGAACGATTGCTCGATTCGCCGAACTCGACGTAGCGGCCCGGGTGGTCAACATCGAAACAAAGTTGAAACCGCGGTCATACTCTGCCACCAGCCTACCGGCACTGAGGCCGAAGCGAACGAACGTAGGTCGCAAGCAGAGAACAAGCGTGTCGCTCTCATCCGCCTCAGGCTAAGCCTAGCAATTCAGGTGCGAAGTCCAGAGCCAGCCGATTCCCCTTCGATTTGTTGGAGTCAGCGAACGAAAAATGGAAAAATTGCTATCTCAGCAACGCATGGTGAGTTCCCTGCTCTGCTGGCCGAAGCATTGGATCAAATCGTAGCTCTGGAATTCGAAATTCCTGCTGCCGCAAAATCTCTGGCCGTCACAACCTCTCAGCTGATTCGCATGTTGAAGAAACACATGCCCGCTTTCGAGTTCGTGAATCGAGAGCGAACTAAACTCGACAAGCATCGGTTGAAGTGACTCTAAACGCCTGGATGCGATCTGAACCGGATTTCAAATCTTGTCGGCAATTCTTTTGGTTCGTTCGTGATGCTACATGCGCCACCTCTCGCAAAAAAACTTTTATGGAGCATCCTTCCAACGGAAACGGGAATTCCTCAGGGGGGGTACAACCACGCTGACATTTCACGCTTCCCCTTTCCGACTCCTTGTTTTGCGCAATTCAACAAGTTTAGTGGCGGGCTCAATGTCCATCGGATCCATTCCCAGAATCCAACCTTCTTTCCGGATTCTATCGCGAACTTTAGTAGGTGGATCCAGGTGCAGCATACTGCGTAGCCTACCTGCAGAGTCCGCATCATGCACTGCGAGGCAAGTTACCGACGCGTCATGATCGTCTGAAATTTGAGGTCCTTCGCGAACCGCTGATGGATAGATTTCAACACCAACGTGCTTACCATGGTATGAGGGGGAGTCGATCGAAAACCCGTCGTATGGCCACCATGCAATATCCGACCGGTCGAGCATTTTTGCAATCTGGCGAAGGCCACATATAGTCTGTCCTCCCACGATTCCTTCGCCAGTTCCACCAACGGCGTCTGCTGGCTTTGGTCTTGATTCCCCTTGGATGGGCTTTACGAGTTCAGTAAGACGGTATCGAGATTGGGCATCTTCTAAAGGACGATCAGTCGGGATTCCGTATGAATTGGCGACTCCATGAAGCGGCGTCCAAAATGAAGCCTGCGAGGAAAACGAATTAAAGGCTTTGCAGTATCGTCTCGGTATATCTAATGCGGGCAATCCCGTTTCTGCGTTCCCTACAGATAACTCCCTAACGAGCGTCCGCCAATTGACTCCGTCGACGCGGGCGTGCTGGCGCAAACGTAGCGGCCAAGAATATTGGTGGTCAAATCCGAAGATAGTGCGGCTTCCTCGCGCAGATGCATGGGTAAGCTCTCTCAAGACAAAGTCGGTAAGGGAGTTCCGACTAAAGTTTCGCGCTCTTCCCTCCTCGGGCAGTTGTTTTCGTGGAGGTGTAGTGGAGTTAATGCGATAAAGGGAAATATTGTTTTGGGAATGGTGATCCTCACCTCCGCCACTGTAATCTGCAAACAAATATTGATCGAAAAGTGTTTTGGTCAACGTCTTCACTATATTCGGAGGGGTATCGATTCCCGACTTCGCCAATG
>JBCCEO010000080.1:0-16606 GCA_039030255.1 Planctomycetota bacterium
ACTCGCTTCCCATCCTTGAAACGCGCAGCTCTAAATTGAATATCATAGGCGTTCCATTTCCCGGTGCCATTGTATGCTTCGTATGGAGCAGCCTTTTCGTTGATCACCGCCGCCATTCCGTGCGTGGTTTTGTCTCCATCAAGAACTTGGATCTCATAGCGATTCTGAAGGTAGACATCACTATTGCCGCGGTTCTTGGCAACACAGAACTCGACGTGCAAGCGGAAGTCACGAAACTTTTTCTTTGTCACAATATCTGCGGCCCCGAATTTGCCGCCTGCAGCCGCCGGATCATTACTCATGATGACCTTACCATCATCCACCGGATCCTCTACGACTTTCCATTTGATGGGAAGGGAGCTGCCAAATCTTGGACCTTCCCAATAAGTCCACTTTGCGTCCAACATTTCGCGCGTACCGTCCAGCAATACTTCAGCGCCCTCGATAGGCTTCGCGCCAACATCTTTGTCCTCAGCTTTGCAGGGAAGGGAGTGGATGAACAAAACGGTGCAAAGCAAGAGCGTAGTTTTTTGCATGCCAGCGTCTCGAAAAAAGGGGTAGATGAAGGTGGGTATAGCTTGACCATTGTAAGCCATTTTTCGCCAGCCATGGCCCTCAGCTTCGGCATCAAATGTCATCGGGCCAAAACCTAGACTAGAAGCCGTCCCACTCTTGCCGTTTAGAAACTGGTATTTCGAATGCTGACCAACTCACTACCGACGAATTCACCGACGAGCGAGGGATTTTTTTCAAGGACATGCAATATCCAGCCCCTGTGTAATCCCAAGAATTGCAGCCTCAACATTAGGCGCACATTCATTAGCCTTCGCGACCGGCCAACTGCCAGCTAAGCCTTCAGAATTGCCATCGCCGCATTATGTCCAGGAATCCCGCTAACGGCTCCCCCGCGCTTGGCCGCAGAACCACACAAAAGCACTCCATCGTGTTCGGTTTCTACCCCCCAGGAGCCAACCTCTCGTTGGTTCTCAGCAAATGGCCAAGTCAAATCTCCGTGAAAGATGTTGCCATGCGGAAGGTGAATTTTCTCCTCCAAATCAAATGCACTCATCGCCTCAACGCAAGGCTGCCCGTCCGCATCCGAAGCTAGGCACTCTTGTATTGGCTCTGCCAAGTACTTGTTGATTCCTTTCAAGTAACGGGTAGCAGCTTCCTTCCGTTGCGAGTCAGGATCCGAGACAAACAGGTCATAAGGCATATCAAGACCAAACAGCGTGATCGTATGATACCCCTCACTTTGCAACGGAACCGAAAGAATGGATGGATCGGTTAGCGTATGGCAATATATTTCACCCGGGGGACAAGCTGGCATATTGTGTTGTTGTGATTCGTGATAGCTATCCAACATCTGCTGATAACCCTCGTCAATATGCACGGTACCAGCAAAGGCCTCCGACGCGTCATAGCGCTTTGACCTAAGTCGGGGGAGCTTCTTGAGGAGCATGTTCATCTTAAATCCGGCCCCTGCGAAACAGGTCTCAAAGTCGGGTTCCTTGCCCAGTAGTCGATCCAGAACTTGCTGCGAGGCGTTGCAAAGAATGTGCTTGGCTTGGGTTGAATATTGCTTGCCTTCGTGTTCGAAATAGACTGAATTCCGTTCGCTACCGGGATCAATTCTTGTGGCTGGCGAAGCAGTGAGAATCTGATAGTTCTTCGAATCTGACGCAACCCTATGCAATTCTTTCGTCAAGCTTTCCATTCCGCCAACCGGCACGCGCCATTCTCCGGTGCCAAATCCAACCACGTGGTACAGGAAGCAACGATTTTGGATTAGACTTGGGTCGCACGGATAGGTCGACACGCCGATGCGTGCGTCAGTAAAAAGCATTCCGCGAATCAAGTCGTCTTGGACTAAGTTCTCCAAGACGACCCCCAGCGGTTCTTCGACGAAGCTTTTCCACGCAGCAGAATCCAACTTCGCCACTTCAGCCTCGATTTTCTCGCGAGTTTGCAGCGGCTCTGTAAGACTTGGCCAAACTACTTTTGCAAGATTGCTCTGCATCTCCTGCAGTCTAAGATACCCCTCGTAGTCGTTTAGGTTGCCGGTAAGCTCGCGAAATGCTTCTCGATTGTGCAATTCATCATCGTTTCGAATCAACAGCTCCCGGTACTCATTGCCTTGTTCACTCGGGGTCCACGAGGCGGTCGATCGAGAACGCAACTCAAGGTTCAAAGACAGGTCCCTGACGATCTTTTCAGGGAACAGGCTTACCAAGTAGGAATAGACAGACAGTCGGGCCTCTAGACCGGAAAAAACTTGCTTCGACCGCGTGGCTCCGCCTGCCTCTTCATTCGCCTCCAACATCAGCACTGACAAGCCAGCGTTGGCCAAATAGCAGGCTGCAACCATTCCATTATGCCCGCTGCCAATGATGACCGCGTCGTAGCTATTTTTTAGTTCGAATCCTTGCATGCTCAGGCTCTAAAGTGTTTTCATATTGGTTCGAGTCAGGTGCCTCGAAGAAAAGATTGGCTGCTCCGAGTATCCTCGACCGAGCAGAGCTTTCCAAGTACGTCAGGCATTTATGTACATTAGGCATTCACCTGGGGCGCCAATCAAATCACGGTTGATCTTGGCGTTGGGCCCCATCGCACTAAGGCGAAAGTGTATTGCAATTCTGGCGGAAAGATTGACTCCGGGGCCTAAACCTGCCCCTTGAATTCGTTATCCGACTCACCGCGTCAAAGGTTCGATTTGAGCGGCATACCGGCAGCAACCGGTCCGGTAAAAAGTGCTTTTTGCCAAACTAGTTTTCTTTGCCAGCATCAAAATCTGTGCTCGGATCTTTGGCTCGCCTGCAAATACGATAACCTGCGAAGCAACTGATAAATCCAGCTGCTTCAAAGGTACCAAGAGTAAGATGCAAGCTCGAAAATCCATCGCAGAGTAGACCTGCCATCCGTCCAAGGACCGTACCAAGCAATGGAATGCCTCCGAGCAATAGTGCTTGGCCCAGCAAGCCCTGACGCCAAAACAGCAGCATGAGACCAGCGATACCAAGTTCGACTCCACCATAGAAGGCGCGAATCTCAGTCAACATGGCGGGCGTATTCTGCTCGATGCCAAAGGTCTTCAACAAGCCAGCAAGAAGCAGTGCTAGCCAAATGCCAAGGCCTGCATAGATGCTCAGTGTGATCCAAAAGCAAATTATCGGAAAGTGTTTCATAGGCCCAATTCTAGCCAAATACGATGTAGTGTGGACCTAAGCTCACCTTTGAGGCTCCTCAGCGTAACGGTTGCTCCTCTTCAAAATTCCAGCTTGATTCGACATACTCTAAGGCGTCTATTCTTGCTGTAGGAACGAAATGTCCAAGCCGAATTCAGCAACAAATTCCGCACTGGCAGTGCTGTTCTCGCTGATCCCAATCTGCCAATTTGTTGGTACTGTCGCCATGGCCACCATCGCAGGATACATGGTTATTGGCGGAATTGGCGGAACAATTGCACTCATGGCAGGATGGAAGAGCTGGGCGGGCTTCTTTCCGGCGGGAGGTTGGATTCTGGGAGCTATTTTCGGAATTGGAAGTGAGATCGGCCGATTAAGACGAGCAGGGAAGAATCAATACAATGCATCTGCTTCCCATTCAGACTCCGACGAAGAACTGGAGAATCCAGATCACGACAGCAAGAAGCTCTATTTTCGAATGCCACCCTTGACTGAGCTTTTGAAAGGTGCTGGCTTTGGCGCCTTCTTTGGTGCAATCCTTGGCATCATCACCACCCTCTTTCTCGCCATTCTTTTGATCAGTGTAACAACAAGTCCTTTTGTTCCAAACACCTGGCGGGCTACGACAAGTGCCCCAACCCAAGAGGAGCTGAGGCGAGACCGAGAAGCCCGTCGAAAAGGAGATGGAGTGAGCTCCAACTTCAAGCATCCCCTGCTGTTACCAATTGCCAAGTACTCGATGCTCAGCATGCTTTCTGTAGGCGTACTAGGCGGGATAACCCTGTCGTTTTTCGATGAGGAATCGTCTGAGTCCGAAGAGACTCAAGATACTTGAGCAATTATGTAGCACCGTGGAGTCGTGTCCGGTTGAGGCTTATTGCCCTTCGCCCGCCGATGTTTATTGGACCGGAACCGCTCCTCGGCTGAGCTGATCCACACGTTTCAATATTGCTGGATTGCGATGCGTGCCATGCATTTGCAGGATACTCTCCGCAGCTTGGTCTCGACTTAGGCCCGCAGCAGTAATGTACAGCGGATTCTTGCTTTTCCCGCGCAAAATCGGAATCGCATGACTCGCCGTTCGAAACCCACTTTTTGCAACGCCAATGATCGGTATCCGTCGGTCTAACGCGTCAAAGAGATGCGCGCCAAGTCCCTTTCTTCCATTTTCGTCAAGATCGACGAAACCGTCGATCACCATTATGTTCGGTTCCCTAGGCAGAGTTGCAAGAATTTGCTGCAAGCAAGGAAGCTCACGACGAAAGAACTCTCCTGGTATGTACTCGTTTGGCTTTTGGATTTCCAAGCTGTATTCGCCTTCCGGTGCGGAGTCTCTCCAGTCACAGATGGTGACACAAGCTGCAATGGCTCTGTCTTCGGCGTAGCCGACATCAAAGCAAGCAATCGTATTGTTTGGCTTTACAAGAGTCATGGTGATTGAGCCTCCTTCTGCCAGGAGAAAGAACAGCACCCCGCTGAGGAATCGAACCTCATCTGGCGGTTTCGAAGACCGCAGTGCATCCATCACACTCGCAGGGCATTTGGGTGTCAAGTAGTCGAGACAGGATTCGAACCTGCAAAATCACTGGCCCTCAACCAGCCCGCTTTTCCGTTTGCGTACTCGACCATCACTTCGAAGTGGCTCGAGTGGGATTCGAACCCACAGCATCTCTGGTTTTGAAGCAGAGTGGTCTGCCAGTTGCCTACCGAGCCGTCGTTGCGTGGCCATGACTCAATGCATGGCCAGTTTTCGTTTTTCGACACGTTTCGAATTACAGTGCCCAGAACAGGGGTCGAACCTGTAACCACTCGGGTTTAAACCGAGTCGCTCTGCCAGTTGGCGTACCTAGGCAAGGGTTTCGAACTTCGCCTTAGAACCGGGTGAAAAGAAGATCACCAAGCCAAAAAAAAGGCTCGATGTCAACCTTGTGCCATCGAGCCTTCTCCCCCAAAGCCTTCGGTCGATGCCAAAGGCCTATATTCGGTGCGATGTCACAGCCACAATTCTCGATCGAGTCGACGTAGGCATAACCGTAAACGGAGCCCCAGCATCGAACTTGAGAGATACAGGCTGTGTAGAGATACGCACATTTTCTTTCACCTAATATTGATGTCTGTTGCTTAATAGAGACGGCAAAGCTGCCATAGGTTCGCAGCATTGGCGATTTTGCTAAGGACCTCTTTCAGGCTCTCGGATGCCGCTCGCCTTTCAACCTAACACTCTTGGCCCGTTGAGTTCGTAGGAGCTTCATCGGTATCTCGAGGCTTACGCAATTCCATTCCCGCCAATACCGCGATGCAGCCGAGAATACCGGCGAAGCTTATTGCTCCGAGCAAGCAACCTGTGAATCCGCGAAGCGGAAGCAATTGGTCTGCAATCGGTAGATAGCTAACTCCTGCTCCTACGATTGCGCCGAAAAGGAATCCGATAGATCCGAATATCCGCGAGCGTTGCGCAAAGATGCGATGGCGCGGCACCAAGAAGAAGGCAATGCACCCAGCGATCGCCAAAAGGGAAAAACTCACAATACTGGCTACGGTTCCTCGAAGGTCAGGACAGAATCCCCAGCTGAGCAGTGCGACAAACGAGGCGCAGCACAGACAGCAATGGTATTTCAATCGATTTCCGAAAGGGTAACCGCAAAATAAGAATAAAAACGCAACCAAACAGAACCCACGGGCATAACCACCGACGGCTGCGGCGAAAATGACACCGGAGCCAGCAATGAATTCCTCCATCGAAGCACCACCGGTATCCATTGTCAAATTGTTGTCGACGTAAATGTAGGCCCCAAGAAGGCCGAGCCCAAACATGAACAATCCAATCAGGAGACACAACGACGCGATTTCCCGACTGCAAACGTAGTTAGGCTCGGATGCACGCTCCGTATTGGATTCAAGCGTCTTGGGAACACCCAATACTGGCGTCGCAATTGCGAATAGCGCGGCTGCCAGCAAAGTTGCCAGCACACTCGCAATAAAACTTTGCAACGTACTCTTCGGGTCAAAGTCAAAGGTGAAGACGGCGGCTCCAAAGGCGACGACTGCGAGCGTCAAATAACCGAAAACTTGTCCCAACGAAAAGCGCATGAAGCTTCCAAATCAACGAATTGTTCAATGCATGTGAACGGTACGACTACGGGACTTTCCTTCGCTAGTACTCTTCGATTTTCTCACCACAGGATGCCAAGGCGGCTTCCAGTGCCCAGCCCGTGAAGGAAGCGTAGTTGAAATCTTTGTAAGGTCTAGGGGAGCCCGGAGTAGAGCGGTTGGCACTGCGAACTTTCTTCATGACTGCCACATTCCCCGAAACGCGGGTACCCAACCTCGCATGCGCGCTCGCCGCCTCAAGAGCTACCCAAGTTTTGTCGGACTGGAGTTCACGCGCAAGTGCCGCAAGAGCAACAGTCCGATCCACCTGAAACTTTTCTTCAGGTGGAATTCGCAACAATGCTTCGGCCGCAGCAATTCGCACACAAGGCGCCGCATCCTGAAGCGCCGAATGCAGCACCTCCTGCAACCATTCAAACTCCTGGGCCGTCCAGGATTCCTTGGCCTGCAAGACAACTGCGGCCCAATAACGTACCGCCGCATCGGAATGGTCAAAAGCATATATGATGCCGACCCAATCAAGATTCGGGCTGCCAACTTGCCAAGCCACTTGAAGTGCGGCACCGAGATCAAAGGACGCACGGGATTGAGCGATGTCAAAGGGCGTTTGTCCAGCAGCAGCGGCCCTCATTTGGTATTCGGATTCCGGCATAAAGCCACAATCGCGATGTCCCAGAAGCCAAACCGTCAATGCTCGTTCCAGCTTGGTCTTGATAGACTCGAACTCTTCGTCCTCAGCCAGATTATTTAGCTCGTGGGGATCAGCCTCCAAGTCGTAAAGTTCCTCGCGAGGCTTGCGCGGGGCCCAGAGTTTCTCGGCGTGTTCGTCGAGTTCCCCGGCTTCATGCAATCGCCTTAGCTCACGTAAGGAAGACTTTCGATCGCCGTAGATCACTGAGTTTTGAATATAGGGATGATGGGGCAAAAAGTGCCTAATGTAAATGTAGCGTCCATCACTGGCCGAGCGGGAAATTTCAAACATATCATCCGCACGACTCCTTGCACCAAAAACAAAACTCCTCTCCTTCGCCTGCTCACCTAGAAAAGGAATTCCCTGCATGGGCGGAGTGGGGTTTCCACCCGCCAAACTGATTGCAGTGCTGGGAAAATCGACGAAACTAACAAGCTGGCTTGTACGTCGATAGCCGTCCTCGCCTGGCTTATGGTCAAAAATACCGCCAGACAGCTTGCGGTGCTTTGGCGGGACGTAAACAACGAGCGGTACACGTAAACCGCTGTCATTCAACCAACGTTTGTAACGTGGCAATCCATTTCCATGATCACCAAAGATGAACACAATGGTGTTTTCGAGATCACCATCCGCCCGCAGCGCATCGAATATCTCTCCAACTTTGCGATCAAACACAGTCGCCAAGTCGTACATTCCGGCAAAGATTCTGCGAATCTCCGGTGTATCCGGATAAAATGGAGGTAGCGTGACTTTGGAAGGATCGCGCTTTAGGTCTTCTGGCAGATCACCGATCGCTTCTTCGTACTTGGAGGACGTATTGATCCTGCCTTCATGGGTCTCGCCAATGGTGATGAAGCCAAAAAATGGCTGGTCCTCATTTCGACTTCGCCACGGAGCAACATCGTTACTCCAGGCATCCCAAACTCCGTCCGCATTGAAGTTGTAATCAGATTTGCCCGTGTTCGTACAGAAGTACCCGAGTTTCCGCAGCCGCTTTGCCAGTGGCACCACGCGCTCTGGCACTTCAACTTCACATCGCAAGTGTTGAGTTCCCAAGCTCGTCGCATAAAGGCCAGTCGCCAAGCATGAGCGCGAAGGTGAACAGATCGGGGCTGTTGCAAATGCATTGTCGTACACAATCCCTTGCTTGGCGATCGCATCGATGATTGGTGTATGAGCATCAGGGTGGGCGTAACAACCCAAATGTGGACTCATATCCTCCGCGTTGATCCACAGAATATTTGGCTGCTGCGCTTTCGACATTGACGCAAGCAAAAATAGGAAAGCCAGAGCCAGAATAGTTCGCATTGCTCGTTCACTTATTGAATCGCCGATAAAGATTGCTTAGCCTCCATTATTCGCCCATACTCACAGGATGCAATCCGCCGCTTCATTACCTTTTCAGTTGAACTTGCTTCAACCGCGCAAAGCAAACGGAATCAAAGATGCGACAAACCAGACCTGCAACCACTGCTTTGATTTGCCTCGCCATTCTCTTTGGTCTTGCACAGCCTAGCTATGCACGACGAGTCGAGGACTGGCCTTACGACAAACTAATGAAAAAATCCGACTTGGTGGTGGTCGTCCGCTATGTCGGAACTGTAGAAGTGGAAGCTCCTTCGCCTGAAAACCCGTGGGAAGCTGAATTCCAGGGCCTTCAATCGCGATTCAAGGTTTTTTGTCATCTCAAAACGGATGAAAAAAAATATGAGCCACCGAAGACAATCGATTTTCTGCACTTTTACAGTGAACGTTCTCTTCAAAACGGCCCCGGGTTTGTCGAATTTGCCAAAGAGTTCATCGAAACCGAATCCGCTTCTGGAATCAAACAGCACACGATGCAGCAAGCCCAGTACTTGTTGTTTCTCAAGAAGCTGCCCGACGGTCGCTATGCGGCTACTTCCGGTCAAATCGATCCCAATCTATCTGTGCGTGAAATGCGAACGCCGATCCCTCCAATCGGCGGACCACGCCAACGAGAAAGGAAAAGCCAGTAGCTTCACCCACAAGGCTACTTCTCTGGACTTCAAATAGCCTCTTGGCTCGACCGCGTTTCTTTAAAACGCATTCACCAACTAGCCGGGCCACACAAACTGCGCACGTGGCATAAAGCTGTGCTCGCTCGAGGTGTTAATTGGAAATATTGGCGAATTCCACATTGGCTCGCAGGATAAATCTGGCAACCGCAAGCTTAACTCTGCCATAATATGGCGTGAAGAATTTCTCGTCGAATTCAAAGAACTTCAATGCTGCGGCCCCTAGCCCCAACCCTTTGCTTTATCGCGTTCGGATTCCCAACTACTGCTTGGACGACGCCAGCGATTGCACAAAAGCCAGCTGAGCTCGATCAATTGATCAACCAGCATTGCATAGGATGCCATGACGCGGACACCGAAACCGACGTTGACCTTAGCAAATTGCATTATGGTGCTGCGTCTGGAGGACAAGGCGACTGGAAAAAGTGGGAAAAAGTATTTGATCGGGTTACCCAAGGCGAGATGCCACCGCCCTCGGAAGATCGCCCTGACGCTAAACTGCTCGAAACAGTCCTTAACGAGCTGAAGCAGACGCTTCACCAACGCAGCCTTGAACGTCAAAAAGAATCCGGACGGGTTCGCATTAGGCGACTGACCAAGCTCGAACTCGGTTACACGCTGCAAGATCTTTTGAAAATCCAAGGCGAGGTAACACGTTCCGTTCCCGACGAACCTGAGTCTGGAAGCTTCGATACAATTGGCGCAAACCAGCGTATTTCTGCAGTGCATTTGGAAAGCTATCTGCAAGCCGCAGACGAAGCCTTGGCACTCGCAATTCGACTTGGACGTAATCCCAAGAAATCGATCAAGAACGATTTTGCCTTTCTGAAGGACTGGCACGAAAATCCACTGAACCTTGGTGGCAGCATCACACGCGAGCTAGATCCGGGCCCTGGCGTCGCACTGTTTCGCGACGTCGATTATCTGACTCAGTTCACTTATGACATCAGCGCACCCGGGATATATCAACTCAAAACAGAACTCTCCGCCCTGCAGTCCAAGACACCTGTCACCGCCAAGTTTATCGTCAAAGATCAGTCGGGCGGAGCGACCTTAGTCCATTCGGTAGATCTTCTCCCCGACGAAGACAAGCGGGTAATCGAAGTCGAATCTTTTTTACGCCCTGGCGAAGTTCCTTATCTGACTTTTGATTCCGAAGGCAACGAACCGTTTGTTGCGATCATGGCATCGGGAGGATCGAAAAACTACCAAGGCCGTGGGCTCGCGATTCATTCCCAGGAGATCATTGGACCCATTACTGCAACCTGGCCCCCGCCAAGTACGGAGACTGTGTTCACAGGCATCAAACTGCAAAAGACCTTGTTTGGCGGCTACAAGCTAAACCTTGCATCGGACAAGAAGCAGCAGTTGCGTTCTTTAGTCCTCGAAATCGCACCACGAGTCTTTAGACGCGAAGTCGAACTCGCAGAGATTGAGCCATTCGTAAATCTCGCTGATAGTGCCATTGAAGAAGGACGACCATTCGATCAACTTGTACGCGTCCCCCTGCGCTCGATGTTAAGTTCGCCACAATTCTTGTTTTTCGATGGCCAGCCAGGAAGACTGAACGACTATCAACTTGCCAATCGTCTTTCCTATTTCCTGTGGAAGAGTCTGCCTGATGCCGAGCTGATGATGTTGGCCGAATCGCAGGAGTTGTCGAAATCCAGCGTCTTGACGGCCCAGGTCGAACGCATGTTGGAGGACCCCAAGTCGGAGAGGTTCGTTCGAGATTTTCTAGGCCAGTGGCTGCGACTCTACGAAGTCAACGCAACCAGTCCAGATGAAAAACTTTACCCCGAATTTGACGAACTGCTGGCGAATGCCATTCCGAAGGAACCCCAATACTTCTTTTCCGAGTTGATTCGCGAGAATCTCAGCATTGCCAATCTCGTCGACTCGGACTTCACCTTCGTCAATCGCCGCTTGGCCAAGCACTACAAAATCCCTGAAATCAAAGGGCAGAATTTCCAACGCGTTGCACTGGATGAAAGCAGCATTCGCGGTGGCTTGTTGACCCAAGCAGCAATTTTAAAAACGACGGCCAACGGGACAACTACTTCACCGGTCATGCGCGGAAACTTTGTGTTGACCAACTTGCTCGGCACACCTCCCTCGCCACCACCACCTGGGATTGGATCGATCGAACCGGATACCCGAGGAAAAACAACCATTCGTAAAATTTTGGCGGCGCACCGCGAAGACGAATCCTGCAATCAATGCCACAAAGAGATTGATCCTCCAGGTTTCGCTCTTGAGAGTTTTGATCCTATCGGGGGCTTTCGCCAGCGTTATCGATCGTCAGGGCAAGCCAACTTTCTCGCAAATATGTTCGCCCCAGCAGTAGACGCGAGCGGAGTCACTTCCGGTGGTCAGAAATTCTCGGGTATCGAAGAATTCAAGGCTATCTTGCTCCAGGACAAGAAACAGATCGCTAAGAACTTCGTCCAGCAACTCGTCGCCTACTCGACGGGTGCCGAAGTCCAGTTCGCTGATCGCGAAGTGATCCAAGAAATCCTGGACGTCTCCCGCGAAGATGGCTATCCCATACGCGACTTGATTCACAGCGTTGTTCAAAGCCGAATTTTCCGCGAGCAATAAACCACAAACTTTTCCATTTCGAAGTTTCAAGAAAAAATGCTTGACCGCAGAACCTTGCTACGAGCCTCCGGAGTCTCACTCGCATTGCCGCTACTGGAATCGATGACGACCTCCTCGGCTCTGGCGACGACTCCCGCGCCAATGCCGTCCGACGCGAATGCTCAAACACCGCCCCGACGCGGCGTCTTTATGTGCACCACCCTCGGTCTGCATCCGCCGAATCTATTCCCCGATGCACCGGTCAAAGACTACAAATCGACAAAGTACTTGGAGCTTCTCCAAGAGCATCGAGACAACTTCACGCTGTTCTCGGGTTTGCAGCACGAAGACCAAACGGGCCGACAACCGCACGACAGCGAAATGACTTGGCTGACCGCCGCTCGCAAGCCTGGCATGGGTGGATTTCGCAACACAATTTCCGTCGACCAACTGGCGGCCAAGCACATCGGCGATGCAACGCGTCTGCGATCACTGAGTCTTGGAACTATCAAAGCGCAGAGCCAGTCTTACACCGATGGCGGCGTAATGATTCCGGCGCATACGAGCCCTGCAAAAATGTTCGCGCAATTGTTTCTCGATGGCAAGCCTCATGAGATCAAAGCTCAAAAACAAAAGCTCGACGATGGCAAAAGCATCCTCGACGAACTGCGCTCTCAAACCAAAGCCTTGCAACGTAAGGCGAGCACATCCGATAACCACTTGCTGGACGACTATTTCGAATCGCTTCGCGTCGCGGAGTCCAATATTGCTTCGGCGCAACTTTGGATGGAAAAGCCGAAGCCAAAAGTTGAATCCGAGCCGCCGAAAGACATTTTTGATTCTGCGGATATCATTGGCCGAGCCCAGTTGTTGATCGACCTAGTACCGTTGATTCTTCAAACCGATTCCACGCGAGTCGTCAGCATCATGGTTCAAGACCATTTCTCGGTTCCTAAGGTCGAAGGAGTCACCGGTAACCACCATAACCTCTCTCACCATGGGCAAGACCCGACCAAGATCAAGCAGCTTGAGAAGATTGAGACGGCGATAATTGAATGCTTCTCAAGCCTCCTTGGCCAATTGAAATCGAAACAGGAAGCAGGTCAAACCTTACTCGATAATACCTCCGTCCTTTTCGGTAGCAATCTTGGAAATGCAAATGCTCATCACGCCAAGAATTTGCCGATCATGCTTGCCGGTGGGGGCTATGAGCACGCGGGTTATGTTGCCAAGCAAGAGGGCACGCCCCTGTGCAATCTATTTGTTACGTTGCTGCAGGGCTTGTCTGTCGAGGTCGATACCTTTGGGCAGAGCAACGGTACTCTTAGCTGGTGATTTTCGATTCAGCGCTTCTGTTGGACGCGTGCAGCCAGACGCGCCGACTCGATGATTCGCAACTTGTGCGTACCGCTGGCGATTTTCTCATGCTCGTCGAAAGCTTCCAGCTTGAACGAAATCACTTTGCCGTCGATATAAATCACCTTTGCCTTGCACAACACCTTGGCACCCGGCGGCGTAGGCGCCAGATGCTCGATATTCACGACTACGCCAACCGTGCTTTCGCCAGGTTGCAAAAAGGGTAACACCGCGTTGCGTGCCGAATGCTCCATGAACCAAATCAAGGATGGTGTGCACAGAATCTCAGGCATTCCGTCCTGAGCAAAGTCGATCAAGTGTTGGCTGGAGACCGTAAATCGCTCTTCGCCTTCCGTTCCCACTTTGATCGTCGAGAGCATCATTCAAATCCTAGCTCAAGTCGTCCTTTTAGAATTCTCTAAGCACCTGGGTTAGCCGAACATGCGTCGTCGCAAGTCTCCGCCTCAGCCGCTTCCGCTTCTAACATCCCAAAGGCGACTCGCGCCGTTGCAGCCGTCACGCCGCTGTTGACTGCCGAGGTCACCGCCACCAAGGAATTGATCTCCTCGTCGCTCATTCCAAATGCTCGCGCTTTCTCCACACGATTGCGCGTACAAACTTGACAGCCACGCGTCATCGTAACTGCTAGGCCAATCAAGTGCTTTTCACGCTCACTGAGCAGATCCGATGCATGCGTTTGCTTGATGTGTTCCACTACCAAGATGTCGTCATAGGACATTTGTTCTTCCTTTTTTCAAATCTGCACAATCAAATCTGCACAACTTAGTTTCTCTAGGACAACTCCGAGAAGTGGACATTGTAATCCGCATCGCAGCACAAGCCCAGTTGTACGAGAAATCGGTTGCCATTAGTCGATTGCCGCGAGCCACCCAGGATCCGATAGTCGAAAAACTTACTCTCTCTTGGGCTCTTGGGAGAGTCGCGAGCGAAACTTCAAGAGAGCATGTGCGAGCTTCACGAACCCGAAGGGTCAGGGCGTCGGCAGGATCCCTTTCGATAGCTTTTCAAAATCAACGGCGCCAAAAAATTCGCACCAGTATTGAGACACCGGCCCAACCACGCAGGCCGATCGAGTATGCTTAGAGACGGACTGAACCCTTGAAACACCAGCTCCCTTCGCTCCCTGACTTTCACAGCCCCCTCATGCTCAAGACTGAGTCAAAGAACAGTTCCCGCCCAAGCATCCAAGGACTACTCACAGTCTTCTTGCTCGCAATTTGCATGCTTCATTGCAGCAATATGGGCTACGCCTTGGATGGACCAGAGTCAGGGACTCAGCCATCGGCAACCAGGATTTTCTCCTTCGGTGAGGCGGGCAAGCTCAAGATGCTGTACGACTGTCGGCAGCGTCCTCAAGCCGTGTTGCTGCAAGGCAAGGTTTTCATCGTGTACAACGGCGAGTCGAAGCCAACGGAGAACCTTAAAGGCAAGGCGCTGCCAATGTTGATCAGTTACGATCGACAAACGCGAGAATTCTCAAAAGCGATGCCATTGCATGACCGTGCTTCCAGCGATCATCACTTCAGCCCGATCATTTGGGCCGACGAAAAGGACCATCTCCACGTCCTGCATGGCTGCCACAAGACTCCGGGGGTCCATTTGGTCTCCCAAGCCCCCGTGACGGCGGCGACTCAATCGATCGATTGGAAAGTAGCAGCTACGCTAGCTTCCAAACTCTCTTATCCGACGGTTTATCGTGTCCTTGGAAATCAAGAGTTGGTTTACTACCGCACCGATGGACACACTAGCTCTTGGACTTATCGGTTGAGCAGAGACAATGGTCGCTCCTGGCACGGCCCTGACCAAGATGTGACCGACTTGGACAGTCAAGGACGACTCGACTGGTCTTCCTATCAAACTAAATTACCGAGTCACGATGGCAAGTCGTTGCATGTTGTTTACACGGACTACGACGACAACAAACACGATCCCGATCCACAACGATTCTACAATCCGCGTTACCAGGAATTGGTCGACAATGAGTGGAAGTACAATTTGTCCTATGTCAAAATAGATCTTGCCAGCGGAAATGTGTTTAACGCAGCAGGTGAAAAACTCAAGACGCCCATCGACATCGATTACTCCAAAGAGCATTGCCAGATTTGGAATACCAAGTGGCGAGGCGCGGGCATTCCACCTGCAATGCTGATCGACGAGAACGACGAGCCCAGTTTTCTACATGTACTTTCGGAAGCGAACCCTCAACTCACGACACGCACGAAATTTCACTAAGGAAAGCACGAGGTGGTCAGGCCGACAACTACAGTGGCGGTCAGGGTGCTGGTCAGCCCTCGCAGCTTGCGACATCGCGATAAGCACTTGTATGCCCAAACCAAAGGGTCGCGTTTCGCGATATTTAACTTCATTCTGAGACCATAACCACGTGTCGTAAGTGGGGACCTTCGCGACAAAGGGAGTGTGCGCACTTGATACACACACGTACACTATGGTGCTGTATATCATACTGTATCAAAACCGAGCACCTGAAAGAGATGAATGCCCTAGGTCTGCGAGTTGGGCTAGCCTACCTGCAGACCCACTCACAATGTTGCCGATTCCGCTGCGCATGCGGCAGCATTGGTCCTGGCGGCAGCATTGATCCTGGCGGTAGTATCAACAAGTCGTTGACTCCCCGTCACCTAGCGGTCCCACCCACCATTTATGTGGATCCAAGCGGGATATAACCTCCTTGATATGCAGGATCTTCTCGATTATCGGCACCAAGTACGCCAGCGTTTTGCCACACCCCGTTTCAGCGGCAATCACAGTAGGCTCGTTGGTGGCAATATCTTGCAAGGCCTTCGCCTGTGCGGGGGCAAAGTACATCGCGTTGGCAGGCGACTTTGTAAAAGACGCAAAGAATGAGTCTAGGTATCCAACGGGGCGACCGCCATGCCTGCCTATTTCGTGGATGTGCAGTATCCAAAGACCAGCTACGTTTGTGCAGATAGCTGCAGTCGGCGGTTGAGAAGGCATTATATTGCACTGCTGCTAGCTACAGCAACGCGGCTATGGTACTAATTACTCACCACGTAGCATATTGATAAAGTAGTGCTGGAGGTTAGTGGCTAGAGCCTCGGATGCAGATGGACAGCATTGAACTATTGGTGTCCACATGTGCAAGCAATGCGTTACCAAGCAGCTCCAGGACCTAGGGTAGTCAATACAACTTATTGGCTATTGATTATCTTGTGGGCTATTCTGACGACCACCGAGTGCTCGTGCCATAACTTACTATCCTTGGCAGCAGCGCATGGCGGTGTGCCGGAGCTTGCATCGTGCGTAGCGGCGTAGGATGTCAGCCTATATGGGATGCGCACATCCTAACCAGCAGAAACAACCATCAGTCACATAGATACATACTAAAAGGTATTCGATGCATATGTGGACAGCGCGTTAACCGTTTTGCCTAGGTCAAACACAATCTATGTGGCAATTGCGGTGCAGCCCCCGACCATCGATCTCCGACAATTTTGCGACAGACCAACCACATTGCCTGGAAATAATAAACGCACAATGACCAGCGCACCATAAGAATCTACCCCCTCACAATTTTTCCTCAATATGCTAACGTATTGTGGTCCCTACCTGGATGTAAGATGGCCGCGTTATCCCGTTGGTTATAA